>JANNGC010000261.1:0-14864 GCA_031380445.1 Pedosphaera sp. | reverse complement strand
GGCGGCGAACCAGTGAATCCAGTCGGCGAGTTGCGGCAGCTTCGTCTGTTGCGCGATGGCCAGCGCCCGGTCGAGTGATTTGGCCGGATTGCGCGACCACTGCGTCGCCATCCCGTGCCAGAGCAGGTAGGGAATGTTGCGATCCTCTTTGTCCTCACCGACCTGTGCCAGCGTTTCAAGCAGCAGCCACGCGAAATTCTCCGGAATGCGTGGTGCAGCGGAGGCGAGGTAACGGCGGACGACCGGGGAGGAATCAGATTTTGCCATCGCGATCAGCTTGGCGCTGGCGAGGAGCGAAACGGGGTCGCGCTCGGCAGCCAGTTGCACCGTCCACGCGCGCACGAACGCGTCAGAATCATTCAGCGGGGCGTAGAGTTTGTCTTCGCCGAGAGCGCCGGCGATATGCAGCGCCCACAGAGCGCTGAGCCGCAAAGGTGTTTCGGAATTTTTAGCTACCATGTCAAAAAGTGCGGCGATGGCGGCTTCGCTCACGCCGACTTTCGTCTGCGCACGCTCATGCAACAGCCGCCGCGCCGTGCGCGCGAACCACTGGTTCTTGTGCGTCTGCAATTCGACCAACTCCAAATCGGTCTTCGCCGCGAGATTCACTTTCACGGGCTTGTAGTTCGCCTGCCATTGCATCCGGTAGATGCGGCCGTTGCTGCGGTCCCAGCGCTCGGTGTTCGGGTTGTGGCAATGCTGCATGTCGTACCAATCAATGGAATAGACCGCGCCGTCCGGGCCGTATTGCAGATCGACGGCGACGTACTTCGGGTCGGTGCAGAACAGCATGTCACGCCCGGCGTGAACCGTGTTGTAGCCGGAGCCGAGCGGCTGGTTGATCTGCTGATTGATTTGGTGCCCGCCGAGGTTGTGCGTGAAGAGGTGGCCGCGAAATTCATCCGGCCAGTTGTCGCCGAGAAAAATCATCGTGCCGACGTGCGAATGCCCGCCGTAAATCGCATCGCTGCCGCGCACGCCCGCGCCGCCCGCGCCGTGATCGTAGCGCGCGGAGGAGAGGAGATAATTTCGGAACTCAGGAAATTCCCTCGGCGGATTTGCGATGATGAACGGCGCGTAGTTCCCATTCACCTGGTTCCAGAATTGTCCGCCCTGAATGACGTGCGTGGTCGGGCCTTTGCCCCAGTAGCTGCGGCAGTGCGTCATGAACAACTGACCGTGCTCGTCGTAGTCGAGGCCCCACGGATTGCTGCCGCCGTGCGCGAAAATCTCGAACGTGTGCCGCACCGGATGATAGCGCCACACGCCCGCGCGCAGTTCGGGCCGCTCCTTCGCGGGCACGCCGGGCTTGCCAATGCGCGCGGTGTTGAAGACGCCTTGAATGCCGTAGAGCCAGCCGTCGGGACCCCAGAGAAAACTGTTCAGCGTCTCGTGCGTGTCCTGATAGCCGAAGCCGTCGAGCAACACTTGCGGCGGGCCGTCGGGAATGTCGTCGTGATTGCGATCCGGGATGAAGAGCAGTTCCGGCGCGGCCCCAACCCACACGCCGCCGTGTCCGACCTCGATGGCGCTGGCGAGGTTTAACTTTTCAGCGAAGACCTTGCGCGTCTCAAATTTTCCGTCGCCGTCCTCGTCCGAAAGAATCACGACTTTGTCCAACCCTTCGCCCGGCGCACGCTTCGTCGGATAGCTGTACGCCTCCACCACCCAGATGCGCCCGCGCTCGTCCCACGCGAACGCGATGGGCTGATGCAAGTCCGGCTCGCCTGCGATGAGTTCCACTTTGAAACCTTCCGGCACAAACATCTGCGCCACGGTGCGCTCAGGCGCGGTCGTCGCCGGGCCGTTCGTGGGATTGGGTTTCAGGTGCCGCAGCACCGGGCTGGATTGCAACCGCTCCAACTGCGGCAGGGCGTCCTCCGCCCGCGCGCTCAACATCGCAGCCAGAAGGAAAGTTCCTGCGACGAGCGCAGCCCGCCGCGCGTTTCTGAACAGTGGGATTGGCACGACCTCGGTTAACGAAACCGCGCCGTGAAGTCAAAGCCGCGCGCAACAACTCGTAGGCAAGCGCGGGCCGCGTGGCTAACCTCGGCTCGATTCCCAAATAGCCCATGATGGCTGAAGCAAATCTCGTTCGGCCCCGTCGGAGCAGGAGAGATGTCGAAGTGAACCGCCGATAAAAAAATCAGTGCGAAATTTTCGTCGCCAACTGGCCATTGCTCTGCTGCTGCCCTTCATCGCTGCGGCTGAGGAAGCGGCGCACTGGGCGTATCAGCCGTTGCTGCGTCCGAATGTTCCCGCCGTCAAAGACCCGGCCCGCGTCCGAAATCCCATCGACCACTTCATCAACGCAAAGTTGGAGAACGCCCAACTGGGTCTTGCTCCCGAGGCTGACCCGCGCACGCTCTTGCGGCGCGTGACGTTGGATCTGACTGGCCTGCCGCCCACGCCGGAAGAATTAAACACGTTTCTCGCCGACACGAAACCGGGCGCGCTGGAGCGCATCGTGGATCGTCTGCTCGCGTCGCCGCGTTATGGCGAGCGCTGGGCGCGGCACTGGATGGATGCCGTTCACTTCGCCGAGACGCACGGGCACGATCAGGATCGCATCCGCACCAACGCCTGGCCGTATCGCGAATATCTCATTGCGTCGTTCCACGCCGACAAACGCTACGCTCGCTTCGTCCAGGAACAGGTCGCGGGCGATGTCCTCTTCCCTGAAGATCCGCAGGCCACCGTCGCGCTCGGAATGCTCGCCGCCGGGCCTTGGGACGAGAGTTCACTCCGCGACATCCGTGAAGATTCCATCGACCGGCAAATCGGCCGCTACCTCGACCGCGACGACGTGGTGTCCACCGTCATCAACACTTTCACGAGCACCACGATTCAGTGCGCGCGCTGCCACAACCACAAGTTCGATCCCATTCCACAGAGCGAGCATTACGCGCTGCAAGCCGTCTTCGCTGGTGTGGATCGCGCGAACCGGACTTACGACGCGGATCCGAAAGTGCATCAGCAACGGATGGCACTGCGGCGCGAGCGCGAGCGCGCGGAGAAAGATCGGGCGTGGCTGCTGAGCGCAGAAGTGGAGCCGCAGGTTGCCGCCTTTCAACAAACGCTGGTGGAATCGAAACAGTCGTGGCTGGTGGTCGTGCCGGAAACGTTCGTCTCCACGGGCGGAGCCACGCTCACGCGGCAGACCAATGGTGCCATCCTGGCCGGCGGTGTTCGCCCTGAGCGCGACACCTACACGATCACCGCGGGTCGGAATCCGCCATTGATCACGGCCGTGCGCCTCGAAGTGCTCGCCGATGCCTCACTGCCCAAGCGCGGGCCGGGCCGGCAGGACAACGGCAATCTGCACCTGAGTGAATTTCAATTGCTGGTCTTCGAGCCGGGTACGGCGGCCGCACGGGAAGTGAAAATCGCCGGTGCCTCGGCGGATTTTAATCAGTCCGGCTGGACCATTGATCACGCGCTGGATCGAAACGAGAAAACGGCCTGGGGCATTCACCCGAAAGTCGGCGAGTCGCATCACGCGGTGTTCAAGCTCGCCGCACCACTCGCGCTGCACGAAGGCGCGAAGCTCGCGTTCGTGCTGAAACAACTGCACGGCGAAGGCCACGTCATCGGCCGCTTCCGATTGTCGGTGAGTGGCGATCCATCGCCAGCGACGCCCATCGCACTGACGGCGGAAATGGAACGCATCGTTTCACTGCCCGCCGCGCAGCGCACGGACGACGAACGCGCCGCGCTGGCGAAGTTCGTGGTCACTCGTCGGATCACGGAAGCACTCGCGGCACTGCCCAAGCCCTCGCTCGTGTACGCGGCGGCCAGCGACTTCGAGCCGGACGGCGGACTCAAACCTGCGGGCACGCCGCGCGCGGTTCATGTTCTGAAACGTGGCGACATCAATCGACCACAGGAAGCGGCGCAGGCTGGAGCGCTCTCGTGTGTTTCATCGCTCCCGTCCAAGTTCGAGATTCCTGATGCGCAGAACGAAGGCGCGCGTCGCGCCGCGCTGGCGAAGTGGCTGACCGACCCGGCGAATGCGCTGGCCTGGCGCTCGATTGTGAATCGTGTCTGGCATCACCACTTCGGACGCGGCCTGGTGGAGACGCCGAATGACTTTGGGAAAATGGGCGGCGCGCCTTCGCATCCTGAACTTCTTGACTGGCTGGCCGTGTGGTTTCGCGATGACGCGAAGGGTTCGTTGAAAGCGCTGCACCGCCTGATCGTAACGAGCGCCACTTACCGACAGGCCGCGTTGCCTTCCATTTCAGCCGACAACGAGAACCGTCTGCTGGCCCGCATGAACCGCACGCGGCTCGACGCCGACCAGGTGCGCGACGCCATTCTGCAAATTTCCGGTGCGCTCGATCTGCGCATGGGCGGGCCGAGCGACCAGCAATTTGATCTGCAACCCGGTCATCACGTCACGCCGAAGATTGATTACGCGAAGTTCGATGTGGACGGCCCGCTGGCGCGGCGGCGCAGCATCTATCGTTTCCTGTTCCGCACGCTGCCCGATCCGTTCATGGACGCGCTGGACTGTCCCGCCGGCGATCAACTCACGCCGGTGCGCAACTCCAGCGTGACCGTGCAACAGGCGCTGGCGATGTGGAACGATGCGTTTGTGGCCAACTACGCCGCGCGCTTCGCCACGCGGCTGGAAGCGCACTCGAAGAAAGTGGACGAACAAGTTTCCTTCGCCTGTGAACTCGTGTGGTGCCGCCCGCCCACGGACACCGAGTTGAAAGACTTGTCCGCTTACGCGCGCAGCCACGGACTGGCGAACCTGACGCGCGTGCTTTTCAACAGCAACGAATTCATGTTTGTGAACTGACCATGCACTGCGGAACGAAACAGAACGTGAGCACGCGCCGTGAATTCCTCTGGCGCTTCGGCGGCGGGTTGGGCGGCATCGCGCTGGCGCAGTTGCTGGGCGAACAACAGTTGCTCGGCGCGGCCAGTTCCATTTCTGGTTCCGCCATTCCCGGCGTGCTGACTGGCAAGCTGCATCATCCTCCGAAAGCGAAACGCGTCATCCAGCTTTTCATGAACGGCGGCGCGAGCCAGATGGACTTGTTCGATCACAAACCAGAACTGTTCAAACGACACGGCGAGAAATTTGATCCAGGCCCCGGCGTGCGCGTCGAAGCCGCGACCAGTGAGCCGGGCCAAGTGTTGAAGCCGATGTTCGAGTTCCAGCAGCACGGCCAGTGCGGACGCTGGGTGAGCAGCCTCCTGCCGCACACCGCGAAGTGTGTCGATGACCTCGCGTTTTTCATGGCCATGACTTCGAAGACGAATGTCCACGGCCCCGGCAGTTACCTGATGAACACCGGTTTTCTGCTGCCCGGCTTTCCCAGCTTCGGTGCGTGGGCCAGCTACGCGCTCGGCAACGAGACGGACAACCTGCCCGCCTTCGTCGTGCTGCCGGACACGCGTGGGCTGCCCTACAACCAGAAGGGCAACTTCAGCGCCGGCTTTCTGCCCGTGACACATCAGGGAACGATCATCAATCCGGGTGCCGCCGCGCCCATCGCCGATCTGCACGCGCCCGCGAGTGCGAAATACATCACCGCCGACGCGGAGCGCGAGGGCCGCACGCTGTTGCAGAAGTTGAACCGTGAACACCTCGCACTGAATCCCGGCGACTCGCGGCTCGAAGCACGCATTCAGGCCTACGAACTCGCGGCGAAGATGCAACTCAGCGCGCCCGAGGCGTTTGACTTGAAGAGCGAAGGCGAGGCGACGCGCAAGCTCTACGGTCTCGAAAACAAGGTGACGGAAGATTTTGGCCGACGTTGTCTGACTGCCCGCCGGTTGGTCGAACGCGGCGTGCGCTTCGTGCAGGTGTGGAGCGGGGCGGCGGGCCCGACGAACAATTGGGACAATCACGCGAGCATTGCCAAGGAACTGCCGCCGATGTGCGCCGCGACGGATCAGCCGGTGGCGGCGTTGTTGAAGGACTTGAAAGCACGCGGGCTGCTCGACGACACGCTCGTCCTCTGGAGCACGGAGTTTGGCCGGATGCCATTCTCCCAAGGCGGCGATGGCCGTGATCACAACGGCGGCACCTTCGTGAGCTGGATGGCCGGCGCGGGCGTGAAGGGCGGCACGGCCTATGGCGCGAGCGACGAGTGGTCGTGGAAGGCAGCGCAGCAGGCCACGAGCAATTACGATTTTCACGCGACCGTGCTGCATCTGCTCGGCATCCATCACGAGAAGCTCACCTACCGCCACGACGGCGCGGACCGCCGCCTGACCGATGTGCATGGCGAGGTGATTCACGAACTGCTGGCGTGAGGTGCGGGTCTGAGGCGGATCATTGAGATTGTGATTCTGCGGGTTCCCGGCTAGAAGAGACTCGTTCCAAAAAACCCTTGCACCCGTGCTCTGATCTTATGCGCTCAACTTTTGTCCTTCTCGGGCTGGCAGTCCTGCTGGCGTTTCCGGTGCGTGCGGCCGGCGTCGGCCCGTTGAGCATCCAGCAAGGAGGCGGCAACGTGGTCGTGGCGTGGACGGGCGGAGGCCAGCTTCAATCCGCCACCGCTTTGGAGGGTTCGCCCAGTTGGGCAAATGTCGCGGGTTCATCCCCCGTGACGATGGCCAACTCGGGGGCCAAAAAGTTTTTCCGCGCCCTCGCCGGAGACGGCTCGTGTTCGCCGAACATCGTGGGCTACGTGAATCTCAATCTGCCCGGCGAGGCGCTCATCGCCAATCCGCTGAATGGAACCAACAATCTCCTGAGTACGATCCTGCCGGTGGTCACGGACGGCACATACATCAGCCGCTTTAACTCCGGCACCCAGACCTTTGAAGACCCCATCACCTGGATCGACGGCTTCGGATGGACGCCCACCGATCCGGCCATCGCGCCGGGCGAAGGTTTCTTCATCACGCCGCCGGGTGCGTTGACGATCACCTTCATCGGCGAGGTGCCGCAGGGGAGCCTGACCAATGCGCTGTCCGCGAACCATTCCTACCAATCCTCGATGGCTGCGCAACAAGGCCTGATCACGACCACGCTGGGTTTTCCAGCGGAAGATGGCGACGTGGTTTCGATTTTCAATTCGGCGCAGCAGACGTACGACACCTACTCGTTTGATGGCCTCGGCCTGACGTGGTTGCCGACGGAGCCGGTGCTGGCCGTGGCGTCCGGCTTCCTGCTGCAAAAGGCGGGCGCGGCCTCCACCTGGGTGCAGAACGTCGCCCTGAGTGGGTGCAGTTTGCCGCCGCTGATTGCCATCACCAATCCGGTCGCTGGACAGAGTTTCCTCGCCGGCACCGACACGACCTTGATCACCACCAATCCGGCCCCGGCCACCATCGCCTTCGTGGATTTCTATTTCGACGGCGTCTTTCGTGTCCGCGACACCAACAGCCCCTACACGTACTTCGAAAGCGATTTGCCGCCCGGCCTGCACACGTTGGTGGCCGTGTTGGGCGGCACCAACGGGCTGAGTTCCACCTCCGCGCCCGTATCCATCACCGTGACCAACGAGCCGGCGGTGACCGTGCTCGTCGCCAACGGCGCGCTCTGGAAATACCGCGATGACGGCAGCGACCAGGGCGTGGGCTGGAGCGCGCCGGCCTTCGACGACAGCGGTTGGACGAGCGGACTTGCGAAGCTGGGTTATGGCGAAGGCCCGGCCCGACCCGAACGGACGGTGATCAACGGCGGTCCCGCCACCAATCGTTTCATCACCACCTACTTCCGTCATCAGTTCAACGTGGTGGACCCGAACGCGTTCACGAACCTCATCGTCAAGCTGCTGCGCGACGACGGAGCCGTGGCGTACGTCAATGGCGTGGAAGTTTTCCGCAGCAACATGCCCACCGGGGCCGTGGATTACATCACGGTGGCTTCGTCTGGCGCAGAAGACGGCATCCTCTATTTCTCCTCGACCAACCTGAGTCCCACGCTGCTCGTGCCTGGGCAGAATGTGCTGGCGGTGGAAGTTCACCAAGTCGCCCCGACCTCCTCCGACCTGAGCTTCGACGCCCGGCTGCTGGCGCAGAGCGTGGGCGCGGACTACACCGTCACCACCACGGGCAATGAGATCGTCGTCATTGATGTCAGCGGCAACGGCGACCTGCTCGCGATCACCACGCCATCGGTGGGAGACATTCAGTTCACGGCGGCGGGCCGCACCTTCAGCGTGGATGGCGGCGTGTTCAACAATGGCGACTCCGGCGCGCTCTCGCTTGGCGGCGTGACGCAGATCACCGTTCATGCGGGCGCGGGCGCGGACACGATTGTGGTCAGCAACTTCAGCGGCACGACGCTGCCGAGCCTCACCATCAATGGCGGCACGGGCGACGACACGGTACTTTTTGAGAGCGGCGATTTCGTCTTCGCGGCGAACGCGAACCTGGACGTGGACTTGCAGAACGACGACGTCACGCCGGGCGACGACACGCTGATCCTCGGTGGGTTCGCGCATGTGATCGCCTCCGGCACCGGATCGATCACGGTGAAGGTGAGCAAACAAGTGCTGATGAACACGTACGCCGCCGACCTGCATACTGTGGACGGCGACATCGTGATCGAGGCCAACCAGCAGGCGGTGCAGACGGCGGGGTCTTTTTACGGCGTCCATTTGACCGGGGTGACGATGGAGGCGACCGGGGCCGGGAACATCACGATCAAAGGCCGGGCGAGCTTGGGCGGCGACAATGACTTCGGCATCATCATGGGCGGTCTTAGTTACTCCACGCCAGTGCGGGTCAGCACGGGAACTATCATCATGATCGGCGTCGGTGGCACGAGCCTCGGAAACCACAACACCGGTGTGCAACTGGAACAAAACAGCGTGGTGGAAAGCACGGGCGGCGGTGCGATCAACATCACCGGGACGGGCGGCACCAGGGGCATGGGCATCCGCGCGCTGGTCGGCGGCCAAGTCCGCACCGTCGGCGCGGGGACCATCACCCTCACCGGCACGGGCAGCGCGGTGGACGGCCCGAACAATTACGGCGTGGCCATTGACACCGGTGGACTGGTGACGAGCAGCGGCTCCGGCGCGATCACCATTCACGCCACGGGGGGCACCAACGCCCCGGCCTTCTACACCTCCGGCGGCACTAACCGTCTCGGCTTCAACGGCTCGAACACTTTCTCTGGCCCCATTATCATCAATGCCGATTCGATGTCGTTCTTCGACGTGGACATCCGGACCACGGGCACGGTCACACTGCAGCCGCGGACCAACGGCAAGCTGATCAATCTCGGTGCCGCCGGCACTTTGACCACGCTCGGACTGTCGGATGCGAAACTGGATCAAGTCACCGCCAGCACGATCCAAATCGGCAACACCAACAGCGGCGCGATCACCGTCAGCGCGGTCATCACACATCCGACGAGCAGCCACTTCGCGCTGACCAGCGGCGGCAACATCCTTTTCAACCCCGGCACGCTGAACACCGGCGGCGGCGCGCTCACGCTTACGCCCGGCGCATCGGGCAGCGTGCAGCCGATCACGAGCGGCCCGGACGTGACGGCCTCGGGCGTGGCCTTCGGCGCGGGCGCGGATCTCGCGATCTCCATCGCCAGCACGACGGTGAATTCGGGTTACCGCCAGTTCAACGTGGCCGGCCTGGTGAACCTCACCGGCACAGACCTCGTCCTGAGCGGCGCGTACGCGCCCGCGCCGGGCGACACCTTCGTCATCGTGAACAACGATGGAGCCGACGCCATCACGGGAACTTTTAACGGCCGGGCCGAGGGCGCGTCGTTCACCTTCAACGGCGTGACCATGAAAATTACTTACGTCGGCGGCTCAGGGAATGACGTGGTGCTGTTCGCGCCCGCGCCTGAGATCAACCTGACCGGCAACGGCGCGAACATCGCGGACGGCGATGCCGCGCCCGCGCTCGCGGACCACACGGACTTCGGCGGCGCAGCGGTCAGCAACGGCACGGTGGTGCGGACCTTCACCATTCAGAACAGCGGCACGGCGAATTTGAACCTGACCGGCACGCCCCGCGTGAACGTGGGCGGCGCGCACCCGACGAACTTCACGGTCACGGCCCAACCGCCCGCGCTCGTGGCCGCCGTCGGCTCGGCCACGTTTCAAGTGACGTTCGATCCCAGCGCGTTCGGTCTGCGCACGGCCACGCTGACCATTGAGAACGATGACAGCGACGAGAGTCCGTACACCTTTCAGATTCACGGCACCGGCACGCGCGGCGTGGTGACGAACGTGGTGAATTTGCCGGCGGGATTTTCGCTCATCGCCAATCCGCTCTACAACGAGACGCCGAGTTTTCCCGAGCCGATGACTGGGATGACGGCGCGAAAGTGGAACACCACGAACCAAACGTTCGGGCCGATCTCCGCTTACGATGGCCTGATCTGGCTCGATGAAAGTTTCAGTCCAACCATCCCGTTCACCCTCGGTCTGGGCGAAGGCGCGCTGGTCTCCATGCCCTCGGCTGGGTCGTTGAATTTCACCGGCCAGGTGGTGACGCCAAACCTGCCGGTCACGCTCCAGCCGGGCTTGAACCTGCTCGGCGCGCAAGCTCCGATCCCGGGCGGCTACGCCGAGATCGTCGGCCCGCCGCTGGACGGCAGTGGCATCTATCGCTGGGTGGGTACGAACAGCCCCGTCAACTTCACCAGCCCGAACTACCAGATCAGTTATTTCAGCGGCGGCTGGGTGGACAGTCCGCCGCCGGTGCTCGCGGTCGGCGAAGCGGGCTTCTTCTCCTACAGTGCGCCGGTGGTCATCACCACGCCGCCGACGGGCGTGACGAATCTGCCGCCCGGCCAGTCCGCGTCGTTCACCGCCGGGGTGAGCGGCTCGCCGCCGTTCTATTTTCAATGGCAGTTGAACGGGCAGAACATTCCGGGCGCGACCAATGCCACGTATTCCATCCCGGTCGTGAGCGCGGGCCATTGCGGCACCTACACCGTGTCGGTCGGCAACGGCGTGGGCGATGTCATCAGCGATCCGGTGTCGCTCACGATGGATGTGCCGGCCTACAGTCTCACGGACAGTTTCGCCGCGAAGGGTACGGTGAATGATCTTTCGCGCCTGCTCTCCAGTCACAACCGCAACGCCACGCGCGAACCCGGTGAGCCCATGCACGGCGGCAAGCGTGTCGGTGCGTCCGTCTGGCTGACGTGGCAGGCGCCGCCCAGCAACGGCATCGTGGCCATGAGTCTCGCCGGGAGCGGCTTCGACACGATGCTCGCGATCTACACCGGCGACAGCGTCACGAACCTCACCCTGATCGAGGCCAATGACGACGACGCGGGCTACGCGGGTGCGCTCTCGCTGTTCAATGTCCGCTCGAATGAGCAATACCACGTTTCCGTCTCGGGCCTCGGCGATGGCACCGGGAATCTTTTGCTCGGGTGGAATTTCGAAGGCACTTCCGCCGGCGGACTCGCGGGCGGGCGGCCGAAAATGCTGGGCAGTCCGCTGCCGGAGTTCGCCACGCAGCCGCTGGATAAGACGGTGGCCTTCGGCGATCCCGCAGAGTTTTCCGTGGAGGTCACGAACCTGACCGTGGCCTATCAATGGTTCCGCGACGGCGTGGAACTGCCGGGCGAAACCGCGACCAACCTGACCATCGCCAGCGCCACGCTGGCCGACCTCGGCCACTACTTCGTGCGCGCCACCAATGCCGGACGTTTCAGCGACAGCGCGGTCGTGACGTTGCAGATCGACGAAACCCCGCAGACCGGCCCGCCGATCCCAGGGGCGCGCGCGGTGGACAAACTCTTTGACGTGCAGCCGGCGGTGGAGGGCGGGGGCGAGTTGCGCGGACCGAGGCCGAAATTCATCGTGGCCGCGCACGGGTACAGCGGAGGCCTCCGCATGACCACCGCGCGGCATGTGAAGGATCCCGGCGAGCCGAACCACTGCGGCATCACGGGCGGTGCCTCGACCTGGTATGTGGTCCCGGCGGCCTCGAATGGCACCATGTACGCGAACAGCGACCTCAGCGGCTTTGACACCGTGCTCGCCGCCTACGCCGGCCCGCCGCCGGCCCTGCTCACCAGTTACAGCCAACTCGCCCTCGTGGCCTCGAACAACAACGCCGGCCCGGGCGTCCTGTACAGCCGGATGAATTTCCAGGCCAAGACCGGCACCAACTACTACGTCGCGCTGGATGGCGTGGGCGGCGCCTTTGGTTCCGCCCGCATCGGCTTTCAACTCGTGCGCCCGCTCGTGATCACGAATTTCGTCCGCATCACCAACCTCGTCGGCAGCACCGTCACCATGAAAGTGCTCTGCACCCCGGACACCAACGTGCTCAACACCGTCCAGTACGTGACCAATCTCGGGTCAACGAACTGGATCACGCTCACGAACTACCGCACCCCGCAGACCTCGTTCCTGTTCACGAACCACCACGCCGGCCCCGGCACGAACCGGTTCTATCGCGTGGTGAACAGTTTTTGAGGAGGAGCGTAACGCCTGCTTTCCAGCCGGTAAGTTGCGAGGTTTTACAACCTCGCGAAGATCGGAGGAACACGAGGCTCGAAAGCCTCGCAACCCGCCGACACGAATGTCGGCGTTACGACGACCCTTTGACATTTCCCCGCCAGCCCGGATAGTCGCCGTCCGGTTCATTGGACGTGGTATGCCAATGCTCTGACCAGTCGGGCGGGCTGCTTTCTTTCACGGATGGTGGCCCGCCCATTTTCTATCCCGCTTGGTCGCCGAACATTTTTCTCACCGCCGCGTGCGCGCGCACGCGCGGCCATTCCCCGGCGGTCAGAATTTTTCCACGTCGCAGGAACAGGCCGTGCGTCAGGCAGCGCGGCAAATCATCGAGGTGATGGGTGACGATGAGGAGCTGCGTGCCGCACGCGGCGATGCGTTCGAGCGCGCGGCCGAAGTCTTGGCGCGAGGCCGCATCGAGTCCGTCGAACGGCTCGTCGAAAATGAGCAGCTCGGGATCGTGAACGAGCGCACGAAGGGTGAGGATTTTTCGCAGTTCGCCGAAGGAGAGGGCCAGCATGCTTTTGGCGCGCAAGTGCAGGAGACCGAATTCACGGAACAGCGCGCGGGCGCGGCGCAGTTGCGCGGCGGTCGGTTTGTCCATCAAACCCACGCTGGAGAAAAAGCCGGACACGACGACCTGCTCGGCGGTGAGCTGCTCGCGGTAGTGCGTCTGCAACAGCGGTGAGACGCAGCCGATGCGGCGGCGCAAAGCCCAGATCGTGTCGTCCGCCGTGAACTCGAAGCGGCTCACGCGCGCGCCGAACATCGGATACAGATCGCTGGCGATGAGTTTGAGGAAAGTGGTCTTGCCCGCGCCGTTGCCGCCGAGCACGGCCCAATGTTCGCCGCGCCGCAGTTCCCAGCGAATGCCGTGCAGAACTTTCTCGCGGTCGAGGAAGACGTCGGCGTTCTCGATGCGGATGAGCGTGCCGCCAGCGTCCCGCTGGCGTCTTGTGGGTTTGGCCTGCTCGGGTGATGCAGACGTTCGGGATAATTTGGCCGCTTCCCCCTCACTCCGGCCCTCTCCCGCCGGGAGAGGGTGCGCGTTGAACGGTCTTGTTTTTCTCGTCCTCCTGGCCGCGTTTACTGCGCCCGTTCCTCGTTCGTTTGGAACGCGGACGGCGGCGTGGATCAGCCTGTCCGCTGCTTCGCGCTCCCTCTCCCGGCGGGAGAGGGCCGGGGTGAGGGGGAACGTACCACTCTTCTGATGTGCATTTTTAGCAACGGCTTTCGGCGCCGCCAGCGGGACGCTGGCGGCAGGTTGCGGCGTGAACGCGCCTTGTCGCGTCATCCGCCCCCTCGCAAATTCCGCGACGCGGGTGATGACGGACAGCGCCTCATCCGGGCGGTGCGTGGTGTAAATGATCTGCGTGCCGTGGCGCGCGATGGTTTCAATCATCCGCAACAGCTCGCGGCGGAATTTCGCATCCAGCCCGTCGCACACTTCATCCAGCAAGAGCAGCGGCGGCTCGCCAACCACGGCGCGGGCGATGAGCACTTTGCGCAACTCACCGGTGGAGAGCGTCTGCATGTTTCGCGTGAGCAGCGGGGTGATGCCGAGCTGGCGCGCCAGCGTTTCGGTGCGGTGCTTCTGCATGCGCGTGAGCTTCACGTAGAGCATGTCCGACTGCGCGAAGCCGGTGCGGATCACGTCGCGCGCCGTCATGTTCCACTCCTGCCGCAGGTAGCGTTCCTGCGACTCCGGCGCGACCAGCGCGACATGGCGGCACACTTCGATGGCGGTCATCTGCGTGGTGCCGTCGAGGCGGAAAATACGTTCGCCCTTTTTCGGCGCGGGCCAGACTTCGCCGCGCAACAGGCGGAGGAAGGTGCTTTTGCCCGAGCCGTTTGCGCCGCGAATCATCCAATGCTCGCCGCGCCGCAAGGCCCACGTCACGCCGCGCAGCACGCGGGTGCCGTCCAGCGCCACGTCCACGCTTTGCAGTTCAATGAGCGGTTGATCGTTCACGAGATTTTTCAACGGCGCGGACGGTAAGAAAGAACGCGGCACGGCGGCAATCCCTCGTGACATTCCCCGTGCGAAGCGTAGTGGGGCGGGCGTCCCGCTTGCCTTCCGTCCTTTGGCCGTCCCGGCTGGAGAACCACCAGCCGGGACGGCCGGTGGACAGGTGGCAGCCGGGACGGCTGCCCCACTAACCGCGCGCTGCGGAAATCCTCCTTGTGTTCGCGCAACCTTGTTCGGAAATTCCGCGCGCTTTGAATCCCATCAAAACTTTTCAAGTGGATGAACTGCCGGTGCGTGTTTATGCCGCGCAGGCCGATCTGGCGCAGGACGCGGCACGCCTGGTGCAGGCGCATTTGCAGCAATGCCTCGCCGAGCGCGGCGAGGCCAGCGTGATTCTCGCCACGGGCAATTCGCAGATTCGTTTCCTGGACGAGCTGATCAAACTCGGCGGCGTGGACTGGTCGAAGCTC
>JANNGC010000251.1:0-4685 GCA_031380445.1 Pedosphaera sp. | reverse complement strand
CCCCAGCGCCACCACCCGCACCCGCACTCGGATTGCGTATCTCTGGAGGAGCGTCGCTGCCCGCGAATTCGTCCGCACCCGCGCCGGCGCCCCGCGCGTTGTTGGAACGCACGACGTTTTTCGTGAAGGAACATGTGGCGTTGCTCAAGTTGACCGACACTTACGATATTCTCGATCCCGTCACCCAACAGCAAATCGGCGTCGCCAGGGAAGAACCACCCGCGTGGGCCAAATGGCTTCGACTCGTCGTCGACAAGAAAATGCTCCCCACGTCGGTGAACATCTACGAAACGGAAGGACAGCCGCCGGTGGCGTCCATCCACCGTGGCTTCACGTTTTTGCGATCCAAGATCAGAGTGGTTGGCCCGGGCGGCCAGGCACTCGGCTATTTCAAAAGCAAACTCTTCTCCCTCGGCGGCGGCTTCTACGTGTACGACAGCGCGAACCGGCAGGTCGCCGAGGTCAAAGGCAACTGGAAGGGCTGGGACTTCCAGTTCCTCGCCAACGGCCGCGAGATCGGGCGCGTGACGAAAAAGTGGGCGGGCTTGGGCAAGGAACTGTTCACCTCGGCGGACAACTACATCATCACCCTCGCCGACGACAGCGGCAACCAGGCCGCCAGCGCGCTGCTGCTCGCCGCGGGGCTGGCGATTGACATCGTGTTCAAGGAGAAGTGAGAGCCGCGACCACTCGCCTGAGTTTTTTCTCCCTCGCCTCCCTCGGATGGAGGAGAGGGCCGGGGAGAGGAGGCTGCGCGCCACTTGTTCCATGATCGCTGACTGGCTCGGCTGCTCCTCTCCCTAACCCTCTCCTCACTCGTGCCTCGCGAGGAGAGGGGACCGGACGCGCTCGGCCCGACTTCTCGCAGCGCGAGAAGTTCCACCTCACTGGCCTGACGGCAGCGTGGTGCGGGCGGTGAGCCAGCGCCAGTCGTTGGTGGTGGCGGAGATGTTGGCGAGGGAAATTTTCTTCACGGGCGGGCGGGTTTCCCAAGCGTGGGCCTCGACGTGGCCGTCGGCGAAGGAGAGCGTGCTGGCACCGTCGTGGTTTGAACCGGGCACGTCGGGGAAAGTCGGCGCGCTCATGTTGACCTGAAAGTAGCCGTCGTTGATGGCGTCGGGATGTTCCTCGATGAAGACGAAGAGCTTGGACGGATCGGCGGTGAAGAAATCCGAAGTGCGTTTGAAGACGCGCCAGCCGGGGTTGTAGTTGGGCGGGGTGTAAGTCCCGGGGAATGGTCCCGGCAGGGGCATCTCGATGTGTCCCATCTGGCTGTTCATGGCGAAGCTCCGCAAGCGGTCGCCGTTGGCCGCGCGCTCCGTGTCCGCCGGGCATTTGTAGAGGCGGAAATTGCGCCCGGCATACTGGCTGAACAACGGGCTGACCAGCGCGGTCACATTGGTGTTGGCGGTGCTGTTATTCCAATTCATGTATGTCGTCGGCACCCACGCTGAACTGGGCGGCGCACCCGCCGGGGCATTGGGCGGCAGCACATCGTCATTGTCATCCGCATACAGCAGCGCGGCGTGCTGCAACTGGCGGACGTTGCTCAGGCACTCGACGAGCCGCGCCTTCGCGGTCGCCGGACCGCGCGTGGAGAGTTGCAAACTGGCGAGTAAAGCGACGAAGGCCACGACCACGAGCAGTTCGACGAGGGCAAAGGCGGAGCGGTGGCGGGCAAACCTCATGACCCCTCTCCGTTCAAGGCCGCACGGACGCGTGATCACGGAGCCAGGTCCAGTCGCGCGTGCTGGGTGTCACGCCCGCCAAGACAATTTTTTTCACCTTTGGTTTTGTATCCCAACGACGCCCTTCGACATGGCCGTCGGCAAAGGATGAAGTCCCTACGCCGTCGTGATTCGAGCCAGGCACATCCGGAAAGATGGCGGTGTTGCAGTTAATCTGGAAGTAACCGTCGTTGATGCTGTCCGGATGCTCCTCGATGAAGATCAGCGCGTCGGAAGGAGCCAGCGTGGTGAACTCGGTGGTCTTCTTGAAAACCATCCAGCCCGGGCTGTAGTTGGGCGGGGTGTAAGGCGTGGGAAAGGGGCCGGGAGTGATCCCGCCAATGTGGCCCATCTGGCTGTTCATGGAGAAGCTGCGCAGGCGGGGGCCATTGGCCGCCGATTCACGGTCTCCGGGGCATTTGTAGATTTTCGTGACCTTCTCGCAATACGGCCCGAGCAGCGTGTTCTGCAAGGCGACCTCGTTGATGTTGGCCGAGCTGTTGGCCCAGTTCATGTAGGTGCTCGGAACCCAGACGGCATTCGGCGGCGCGCCGGCCGGGGCATTGGGGATCAATTCATCATTGTTGTCGTCCGAGTAAAGAATCGCCGCCAACTGCATCTGCCTGACGTTGCTGATGCACTGCGTGAGCTGGGCTTTCACCTTCGCCTTGGCCAGCGCGGGCAGCAGCAGCGACGCGAGAATCGCGATGATGGCGATGACGACGAGCAGTTCGATGAGCGTGAACCCGCCCCGGCGATGTTGTTTTCCAGTTTTCATCTCGTTCAATCTTCAACAGAGGCGCGGCCCCGTCCAGCGGAGCCGCGCGCGGACCCCATTCAATTCAACTCAGCGTTTGACGCGGTAGAAACGCTGCGGCGCGCCGCTGTTCGGTGACGTGGCGCGGAACAGGCCAGGACTGAGCAGGCTCACGCTCGAACCGGCGTCCGTGGTGAATCCACCGGGCAGCACCGTGCTGCTCTCCAGCGTGAACGCGCCGGGCAAATCTCCCGCGCCCGCCGTGAAGTCCACCTCAATGTTCGCGCCGTTCGTACGAATGGCGGTGATGAACGGACGTTCCAGCGTGAGGTTGATGACGCGCACGTTGTCAAAGACCACGTAGTTGGTGATCGAGCCGATGGAACCGAAGGAGTCCATGTAGCCGAGCATGATTGCGCCGTTGGTCGAAAGACTGTTGTTGGTGCGCGAAAGAATCGTCACGGCGTTGATCTTCAACGTCACGACGAACAGGCCGGCTTGGTTGGTCTGGCTCAGTTCCACATCCGTCCACTGGCTGCTGGGCGCGCCGGCGGCCCGGAAGGGCGGCACGGTGAAGAAGGTCCCGTAGGTGGCCGCCGTGACGCTGCTGAAGGGCGGAGCCACGGCGGCGTTGGTGCTGCTAAAAATCGCGTAGCTGCGTCCGCCGCTGCTGCCGGAGCCGTCTGATTCCGACGCTACCCACACGCCGTCGCCGCCGACCAGGCCGCCGCCGGTGAGCGCGCGATTGGTGCGCGTGCCGGAGTGGTTCAACCCGAACAGCGCGTGCTCCGTGCTGCCGGCGACGAGGCCGACGTTTTGATACATGTCGAAGCGCAGGACGTACTCGTTGCTGAAGGCGACGTTGAGCGGATAGATGTTCACCCCCGCCGCGCTGAGCACGGCGTCGGCCTTGTTGACCGTGGCGAAGAGGCCGCGCGTGGTGCCGCCGCTGCTGTGCGGGGCAGAGGGAATACCCAGCGTGCTGTAGTCGAAGTTGAAGGTCACGGTGCGGTCGAGCACGGCGTTCTCCGCGCCGAAGGTCACGCCGTAGTTGGCCGTGGTGTCGGTGTCGAAGTCGTCGCTGAAGAGCACGGGCGCGTTCGGCGTGGTCTCGTCGTCGCGAATCAGCAAGGTCGTATTGGTCACGGCTCCGAGCACGTAGCCCGCGCCGGACTGCACGGTCACGATGATGGTGCGGCGACCGTCGAGCAGCGCGTTGTCAATTGGCACGAGGATGTTGTTCGGCGTGGAGAGGAGGCCGTTGGTGATGGTGATGACGTTGGTGATGGACACGTAGTCGGTCCCGCCCACCGCCGTGCCGCTGTAGGCGACGTTGACGTTCAAGTCTCCGGTCGGAGCGCCCGCGCGGGCGATGACGAAACGGCCCGTGTCGAGCGGGAAGCGTTCGTAGAGATTCGTGTCCGCGCCAGTCACGGTGATGGAGGGCAGGTCGCCGTCATCTGCAAGGAAGAGCGTGCCGGAGAACGCGCCTTTGAAGGTGTAGTTCGTGCCGGGCGCGACGGTGACGATGATGGTTTCCAACGCTTCACCGAGGGCATCATCCAAGGCCGTGACCGTGATGTTCGCGGTGGCCACGCCGATGCCGAACGTGATGTTGGTCGGAGCGCCGGTGTAATCGTTCGTGAAGGTGGCCGTGCCGGAGTAGGTGAGGCGCACGTTGAGCGGCTCGCTCAGATCGCCGGAGCGAGTGACGGTGAACGCGCCGGTGTCCGCGCCGGGTTCCGCAAGGTTCGTGTCGGTGAGCGAGATGGAAACTCCATTGCCCGTAACGCGCGTGATGGTGAAGGTGCCGTCCGAGCCGGTCGTGGCTTTCGTCGGGAAACCGGGCGAGAAGGATTTCATCGCCGCCTGGCCGGAGCTGACGGTGTAGAGATTGCCCGCCGCGTCGAACGAGATGTCGCGACCAATCGTGGTCAGCACGCCCGAAGGCATCAACATGCGGCTGGAGATGTCCGGCAGCCCGTTGGTCAGCGGGATGATCCACACTTGGTTGTCGTCGCGGATGAGCACCACGACTTTGTTATCGGGAGAAACTTTCACCGCGCGGGTCTGCCTGAAGATGTCATTCGTCGCGCCCTGCGAAGTCGTGCTGTAGAAGTAGGAGTCATAAACCTTGGGCGCAAAGCCGGAGCCGCCATCCAGCGCCGGGTCAGCCACGAACAAGCCGGCTTCGAAGCCGT
>JANNGC010000835.1:0-2285 GCA_031380445.1 Pedosphaera sp. | reverse complement strand
CGCACGCTGCGCTCGGGCGAGCCGCGCGCCTTCCGCTCCGTGTTTGCACTCCTAGGCGCACGCGAAATTGTCGTTTAAGAATTCGCCGCATGAATTTTCTCCGCTGGCTGGCTGTTCCGAGCGTGCGCGCGGTCACGATGCTGGTGCTCGCCGTCATCGCAGTTCACGCGGGCGCGCAGCCCGTCGTCACGCTGCCCACGAACAACATCACGCCCACCGTCACGGTCGAGATGGGCGATGTGGGCGGGAAGTTTTTCGGCCAGCCGCCGGACGAGAAGAAAACGCGGCGCTACTACATCGCCGCAGAGCCGGAACTCTGGGACTACGCGCCGTCGGGCCTCGACCCCGTGTGCGGCAAACCGCTGCCGCCGCCCGTGCTGCTCCAGCGCCAGGTCGGCAAGATGCGTTACGTGCAGTACACCGACGCGACATTCACCACGAAGGTGTTTCAGAATCCGCGCCTCGGCATTCTCGGGCCGGTGCTGCGCGGCGTGGCGGGGGAATTTCTTGCCGTCACGTTCATCAATCGTGGCGGGCAGCCGCTCTCCATGCACCCGCACGGCGTGAAGTACGACAAGGACAGCGAAGGCTCGCACTACCAGCCGCGCCCCGGACTCGGAGCCGCCGTCGCGCCAGGCGCAAAGTTCACTTACGTCTGGCAACTGGATGCCGATTCCGCGCCGATGCCGAGCGAGCCGAGTTCCAAAGGCTGGCTCTACCACAGCCACGTCAACGGCGACGAGGAGGCGAACTTCGGCCTCGTCGGCTTCCTCATTGTGGCCGACCCGGCCCGCGCGCGCGCCGACGGCACGCCGAACGACGTGGACCGCGAGCACGCCGCGCTCTTCATGATGTTCGACGAAAGCGGCCTGGGCGAAGCCGAGCGCGAAGCCGCCGAGTACGCCAGCCTCAGCACCAACAACGCCGTGGCCGCGAAACCGTGGTGGCAGGTGCAGGAGCAACTCGAGCAAGGCGTGCGCGCCGCGATCAACGGCTACATCTTCGGCAATCTCCCCGGCCTCGAAATGAACGAGGGCGAGCGCGTGCGCTGGTATCTGTTCGGTCTCGGCTCCGAGCGCGATTTCCACACCGCCCACTGGCACGGCCTGCGCGTGGTCGAGGAAGGCCGCCGCCGCACCGATGTCGTCGAGCTTCTGCCCGCGTCCATGAAAGTCGCGGACATGCTCGCCGACAATCCCGGCTCGTGGCTCTTCCATTGCCACGTCGCGGATCACATGACCGAAGGCATGTTCGCGCGCGTGACCGTGCATCCCAAGAGCGGGACGAAGCGCGCCGTCGGCCCGGAATATTTCGGCGTGTCCGGCGCGCAGAAATCGTTGCAGATCAAATCAGCGGAGGCACGCGTGGGCACGGATTCCGCGACCGTGAAAATCAGCGGCACCGTCACCATCTTCGAGGCCTTCTCCGTCTTCACGCAGCCCGTGACGTTTCAACTGCTCGGCGGCAGCGCGACGTTTCAGCCCAATCGCAAAGGCCAAGCCAAGGCGGGCAACAATGAATTTCAGATCAAGAACGCCAGCCAGTTCGGCGTGATCTACGGCGGGCAGATGGAATTCGAGCTGACCCTGCAAGGCGCGGAATGGCGTGACGCGCTGATGAAAGCCGGCGTGCCGAATCCCCGCCCGACGCAAGTCACCGCCCCGCTCACCATCCAGGTCGGCACCGCCTCGCACACCGGCACAGTCACAGTGCCATGCGCCTTTGAATGACGGGCGCACCGTGGTGGAACTGCCGTTCGTCCGATGTGCCGCCCGTTCCGGGATGCATCCGTAAGCACCTCGACCCTCTGCTTCCGCGTCCCAAGCCTCTCCAGTCCTTGAAACTCCCGGCTCGCATCGGACCATGAACCGGGGCAAGCTCTGAACGTGCAGCCGCAGAAAATTCACCGACCGCCGAGGCCCGGGCACGACTCGACACCTCGCGGGCCAAATCCCAAGCCCGCCCCCGCGTCATTGTCGATTGTGAGGACTGACCCCTCACCGGGCTTTCGACCAGCATCACCATCACGAACCAGCCATGAGAACATCGTCTTTTAGAAAGCTGAACAGCATCTTGGCATGTCTAGTCGTTGTTCAGGCATCAGCGCAAACCGGAGCTGACATTCTCTGGGTGACGAACGCTCATTTCAACGACATCACTTCAGTCAGTTTTGCAGCAGACAGTTTGCGCCTCGCATCGGGAGCCACAGATCGACATGCCAAAGTATGGTCGTTACCAAATGGAAATTTGCTTCGGGATGTTTTCACCGCCCGTGAGTGGGTGCT
>JANNGC010000144.1:0-4698 GCA_031380445.1 Pedosphaera sp. | reverse complement strand
CATTTCCAGCGCGGTCGAGTTGTCCACGCCTCTGACGAAGAAGATCGCGCAGTTCAGCAAGCTGGTGCTCTGGGTCATCATCGGTCTGGCGGTGGCCACGTTTGCGCTCGGCGTGGCGCGTGGGGAGAAAGCCGTGGAGATGTTCATGGCGGCCGTGGCGCTGGCGGTCGGCGCAATTCCCGAAGGTCTGCCCGCTGCCGTCACCATCGTCCTCGCCATCGGCGTGTCGCGGATGGCGAAGCGGCAGGCCATCATCCGCAAGCTGCCCGCGGTCGAAACACTCGGCAGTACCACCGTGATTTGCTCGGACAAAACCGGCACGCTCACTGAGAACCAGATGACGGTGCAGGAGATTTTCGCAGGTGGAAAACTCTACGAAGTCACGGGCGGCGGCTACGAACCCAAGGGCGAACTTCGCCTTGATGGCAACGTCGTAAAAGTGTCCGAACATCCCGCGCTCGCCGAATGCCTGCTCGCCGGCGTGCTCTGCAACGAATCACAACTCATGCGCGAGGACGGACGGCTCAAGGTACAGGGCGACCCCACCGAAGCCGCTCTGCTCGTCGCCGCCGAGAAGGGCGGTGTTCTTCACGCCGATGCGCACAGCCAGACGCCCGTGCTGGACACGATTCCCTTCGAGTCCGAGCACATGTTCCGCGCTACGCTGCACGAGGCGCACCAAGGCCGTGTCATCTACAAAGTCGGCGCGCTCGAACGACTGCTCGAACGCTGCACTGACGCGCTTGGCGATCACAACGCACTGGTCGCGCTCGACAAGGACGCCGTGCATCGCGCCGCCGAAACGATGGCCGCGCGCGGACTCCGCGTGCTGGCCCTGGCCCGTCGTCATGTGGAGGCGCACCACGCCAAGCTCGAACACGCCCACGTCACCGCCGGTTTCACCTTCCTCGGCTTGCAGGCGATGATGGATCCGCCCCGCCCCGCTGCCATCGCATCCGTGCGCCAGTGCCAGCGCGCCGGCATCGCCGTGAAGATGATTACCGGCGACCACCTCGTCACTGCCCGCGCCATCGCCGGCCAGATCGGACTGAAGGGCCGCGAGGAGCACGGCAAGCTCGTCGCCCTTTCCGGTCGCGAGTTGGAAAAAATCTCCGATAAAGAACTTCCCGAAGTCGCCGAGCGCACCGCCGTCTTCGCCCGCGTCGCACCCGAGCAAAAGCTCCGCCTCGTGAAGGCGCTCCAGGCGCGCGGTCATGTCGTGGCGATGACCGGCGACGGTGTGAACGACGCGCCTGCGCTCAAGCAGGCGGACATCGGCGTGGCGATGGGCATCAGCGGCACGGACGTGGCGAAGGGCGCGGCCGCGATGATTCTCACCGACGACAATTTCGCCTCCATCGAAGCCGCCGTGGAGGAAGGCCGGGGCGTGTTCGACAACCTCACCAAGTTCATCGTCTGGATCATTCCGACCAACCTCGGCGAAGCGCTGACGCTTTTGGGCGCCATCGTGCTCGGCGTGCCGCTGCCGCTGCTGCCGCTCCAACTGCTCTGGATCAATCTCACCGACACGCTGCTCGGACTCTCCCTGGCCTTCGAGCCGAAGGAACGCGACGTGATGAGCCGCCCGCCGCGCGCGCCGAAGCAGCCGTTGCTCACCTTCCCGCTCATCATGCGCACGGGGCTGGTGTCACTCATCATGCTGGGTGGCGCGCTGGGTTTGTTTCTTTGGGAACTGCGCGCGGAGCAGGCCGGATTGGCGGTGGCCCGCACCGTGGCGGTCAACACCATCGTGCTGGTCCAGATGATTTATCTCTTCAATTGCCGTTCCCTCCACACCTCCATCTTCTCCATCGGGCTGTTCACCAACCGCTGGGCCATCATTGGCTCGCTGGGGATGTTGGGCGCGCAGCTTCTCTTCACATACCTGCCGCTGATGAACCGGCTGTTCCACACCGCGCCGATCAACGGCGAATCATGGTTGCGCATTTCGGCCGTCGCGGCCTTCGCCTTTGTCGCGGTGGAGTTGGAGAAATGGATTCGCTTCGGACGGGTCTCCAGGGCCGGTGCCGTGTCCTAGGAAACGCTGATTCAGCACCGCAGAGACTGGGAGGCCGCAGAGAAACGCCTTCCAAATCAAACCTCTGTGCTCTTCCTGTCTCTGCGGTGTCGAATTATTCAGCGCTTCCCCAGACTAAGGTGAACACCCCATAGCTCCGCTGCGCCTGGAATTTATTCTGGACCCTCGTTTGCCAAACCAGCGGTCTCCCTGAACGGGGCCGGACGAAGGCCCGTCGGCCATCGTCCTTTGCGTCCAGAGCGATCCAGCGGTCTGGCGAACCAATGTTCCATGGAGAAATCATCCGGTATCCGCAAGGTGGCTTTTCTCGGCGATTACCTGCCGAGGAAGTGCGGCATTGCGACCTTCACCACCGATTTGCGCTGCGCCGTCGCCACCGCTTTTCCTGCCATTCAATGTCCGGTCGTGCCGGTGAATGACCTGGAGGAAGGCTACGATTATCCGCCCGAGGTGCGCTTCGAGATTGCCGAGCAGGACTTGCCCTCGTATCTGCGCGCGGCGGATTTCCTGAACATCAGCGACGTGGACGTGCTGTGTGTCGAGCACGAGTTCGGCATCTTCGGCGGGCCGGCGGGCAGTCATGTGCTGGCGCTGCTCCGCGAGTTGCGGATGCCCATCGTGACCACGCTGCACACGGTGTTGCGCGAGCCGAATCCTGAGCAACGCCGCGTGATGCGCGAATTGATCCGCCTCTCCACGCGGCTCGTCGTGATGAGCGAACGCGGGCGGGAATTTCTGCGCGAGATTTACCAGGCACCGGAGTCGAAGATTGATTTGATCCCGCATGGCATTCCCGACATGCCGTTCGCCGACCCGAACTATTTTAAGGACGAGTTCGCCGTCGCCGGCAAGCAGGTGCTGCTCACCTTCGGTCTGCTCTCGCCGAACAAGGGCATTGAGTTCGCTCTGCGCGCGCTGCCGGACATCATCCAGGATTTTCCCAACGTCGTGTACATCGTGCTCGGGCAGACGCATCCGAATCTGTTGCGCAATGAGGGCGAGGCGTATCGCCTGAGCCTGGAGCGCCTGGCCAAAGACCTCGGCGTGCAGAAGCATGTCGTGTTCTTCAACCGCTTCGTCGAGCTGGAGGAGTTGATGCGCTTCATCGGCGCGGCGGACATCTATCTCACGCCGTACCTGACCGAGGCGCAGATCACTTCCGGCACGCTGGCCTACGCCTTCGGCGCGGGGAACGCCGTGGTGTCCACGCCCTACTGGCACGCGGCGGAATTGCTCACCGCCGAGCGCGGCAAGCTCGTGCCCTTCCGCGATGCGCCGGCCATTGCGACCGCCGTCGTGGATTTGCTCCGTGACGACACCTTGCGCCATTCCATGCGCAAGAATGCCTACAAGCTCGGGCGCGACATGGTGTGGAGCCGCGTGGCGCAGCTTTACGTGAAGTCCTTCGAGCAGGCGCGGCACGATCACAGTTTCGTGGGCACCAAATCGTCGCCGATCAAAACGCTCGACGAGCAGCCGGGGCAACTGCCCGAGCTGAAGCTCGACCATCTGTTTCGCCTGAGCGACTCGACCGGCATCTTCCAGCACGCCAGTTTCACCGTCCCGAATTATGCGGAAGGCTATTGCACGGACGACAACGCCCGCGCGCTGGTGCTGTCCATGATGTTGAAACGGCTCGGTCACGGCTCGCCCCGCATCGGCAAGCGTGCGACCACGTATGCGGCGTTTTTGAATCACGCTTTCAACCAAGACCGACGACGCTTCCGCAACTTCATGAGTTTTGATCGTCGCTGGCTGGAGGAAGCCGGCTCGGAGGATTGTCACGGCCATGCGCTCTGGGCGCTCGGGCTGTGCGTGGCGCAGGCGGGCCACGGCAGTTTCCAAATGCTCGCCGCGCAACTCTTCGAGCAGGCGCTGTCCCCGGCCACGGAGTTCACGTCGCCGCGCGCGTGGGCGTTCACGCTCATCGGCATTGATGAATATCTGCGCCGCCTGAGCGGCGACCGGCGCGTGACGCAAATCCGCGAATCACTCACGGCGAAACTCGTGCAGCGTTACAACGACGCCGCGACGGAAGAATGGCCGTGGTTCGAGGACACCGTTTCCTACGCCAACGCCAAGCTGCCCCACGCGTTGATTCTCAGCGGACGCTGCATGAACAACCCCGCCCTCCTGATCCTGGGCCTCAAGACCTTGCGCTGGCTCGTGAAAAACCAGACTTCGGAAGCCGGCTCCTTCCGGCCCATCGGCTCGAATGGATTTTTCCCGCGCGGCCAGACGCGCGCGCTCTTCGATCAACAGCCCATCGAAGCCCAGGTCACCGTGTCCGCGTGCATCGAAGCCTATCAGGCCACCAATGATCCGTTCTGGCTCGCCGAAGCGCGCCGCGCCTTCGAGTGGTTCCTCGGCCGCAATGATCTCGGACTCGCGCTCTACGACGCCACCACCGGCGGCTGCCGCGACGGCCTGCACATGGACCGCCTGAGCCAGAACCAGGGCGCCGAGTCCACGCTCGCCTTCCTGCTCGCGCTGGCGGAGATGCAGGCGCTGCAGAACACGCTGACCAGCTTCAAGGAACCAGCGGGGGAGTGAGTTGCTTGTGAATCGAACGCCAAAAACTATGACTAATCGCAATCCGCCCACCGTCCACGCGAAACGCATTGGGCCAACTCTGGTCCCCGATCGTTCGCGCGTGTTGA
>JANNGC010000133.1:0-2325 GCA_031380445.1 Pedosphaera sp. | reverse complement strand
GGGTTTAACCTCCCCGCCGGGCCGGGCGCGGGGGCTTCCCCCCCCCAAAAAATGTACACCGGTGGGGGGGTTTATACGTTGGGCAAAGTGTACAGTTTTCCAGGTGGGGGGGGGCTGTAACCCCCGCGCTCCGAAGTCAGGCCGCCAGCCGCGCCAGGCTCTCCGCCAGCACGCGCACGCCGCGCTCGATTTGTTCGGGCGAGGAAAACTCATCCGGGCGATGGCTGTAGCCTTTGAAGCACGGGATGAAAATCATCGTGGTCGGGCAGACTTGCGCCATGAAGAGCGAGTCGTGATAGGCGCGGCTGATCATTTTCTTCACGGAGAAGTTCTGCTCGCGGCTGATTTGTTCAACGGTCGCCACCAGCTTCGCATCGCAGAGGGCGGGCGGGTCCACGTTTAGCCGCTCCATCGTGAATTCGATCTGGCGGCGCGTGCAGATGTCGCGGACGGCATTCTCGATCTGCTGCAATGCGGCATCGCGCGTTGGCACCTGCGTGTCGCGCAAATCAATCTCCAGCCACCCGCGACACGGCACGCTGTTCACCGCGCCCGGCTCGATGCGGAACACGCCCGTGGTGCCCACCGTGTCCGGACTGCCGCTCGCGGTCACGGCACGCTCGACGGTCAGCGCGATTTCCGCACCGGCCAGCAACGCATCGCGCCGCCCCGGCATGAGCGTCGCGCCAGCGTGACCGCCGACACCGGTGAGTTGAATGCGCAGCGTGCTGGGCGCGGCGATTTTTTCCACCACGCCAATGTCGAGGTTCTCCGCTTCGAGCAACGGCCCTTGCTCGATGTGCAATTCCACGAAGGCGGCGTAGGAATTTTTCGGCAACTTCACTGAGTTCAGTTCGCCCACGCAGCCACCTTGCGCGCGCCAGTGGTTTAAGTCCTTTCCGTCCTTGTCCCTGAGCGCGACCGCCCGCTCCAACGACAGCACACCACCGAGCAACCGACTGCCGAGACACCCGATGCCAAACCGCGTCGGCTCCTCGGAGGTGAAGAGGATTAGTTCGATGGAATGCTGTGGATGAAAACCGTTTTGCTGGAGCGCGCGTATCGCCTCAATCGCGCCGAGCACGCCGACCACACCGTCGAATTTTCCCGCGTTCGGAATCGCATCAATGTGCGAACCAGTGGCAACGGCGGGCAGGGCTTTATCCACGCCTTCCCAGCGCGCGAAGATGTTGCCGACTGCGTCCTCGCGCAGTTTCAGCCCGGCTTCGACGCAGAGTTTTTTTACGAAAGCGCGCGCGCGCAAATCCGCCTCGCCAAACAGCACGCGAGTCACGACCGGCGGCGGGTTCTCGGAGATCAAAGCCAGCTCATCAATCTCCCGCTGAAGGCGCGTGATGTTGATGGAGAGTGACTGGCTCATGCAAACTCACCCAAGCGGCGCGCGGTTCACGTCCTTGTAGTAGATGTAACTGGCAGGCTCCTTGCCCATCGCCACGAACCACTGCGGACAATACGGCGCCATCCAGATCACGTCGCCCGCCGTCACCGGATGATAATCCGCATCGAGCCGGTACACGCCCTGACCGCACAACATCACCAGCCCGTGTTCCATGATGTGCGTCTCGACGAACGGCAGCGTCGCGCCGGGTTGGTAGGTGAAAATGTTCACCGCCATATCGTACTCGGGTTGATCCGGCAGCAGCACTTGCAGCCGCGCGTCATCATTTCCGAGGAACGGATTGCCGGGCACGCTCTTTTCGTGGCCCACGCCGGGGCCGGGTTTGTTCACGCCGGCGAGCGGCACGAATCGTTTCTGAAAAATTAAAAGCTGCGTGCCCTTCTCCGCGTCGTGAAAATGGAAATCATGATTGGCCGGGACGAAGACGTAGCTGCCCGCCGTCAGGGAATGTTTCTCGCTCCCAAGTTTCACGGCGCATTTGCCGCCCAGCACATAGACGAAAGATTCGTTCACGCCCGCGTTGCCTTTGCCCTCGCCGTTCGACTCCAACGTGATGAGGAACTGCGCGAAATTCGCGCCCATCGCCGGAGAAATCTGGATGATGCACACGCAGCCGCTCCAGCCCGGCAGATAACTCGGCACGAAGCCGGCGGGCGTGCGCAAGGCGTAGCGTTCCTTCACCACGTCGCGGGTCGATCCAAATAGTTCGCTCATCGCTGTGGTTTTATCAGACGCCCCGCTGGCGTCGCGATAATTTTGCCGTCGTGGAAAATGGTCCGGCCGCGCAGCAGCGTGCGCACAACGCGCCCGCGCAGTTTTCGTCCGGCGTACGGCGTCTGCTGATGACGGTAGAAAAGCTCCTCCAGCTTCACCTCGAACTCGCCGTTCAAGTCCACGAGGGCGAG
>JANNGC010000111.1:0-1830 GCA_031380445.1 Pedosphaera sp. | reverse complement strand
CGCCACGTCATCCACCTGGAAGGTGCGGATGCCGCTGGCGTCGCCGAGCGGCGGACTGCGCATCGAGTCCACGCCCACGGGGATGAGATAGACGTAAGGCGTCGCCGCGAGACCGAGCGGATCGAGATACGACGTGTTCGGGTCAGGCGGCGAGTTGCCGCCGTTGTTGCCGTTCGCGGCCGGCTGATCCATGCCGCGATAGCCTTCCAGTGCCGCGCCGACGCCGAAGATTTTCGTCGCGAAGGAACTCGGGCTGAACGCGTGGTCACCCGCCGCGAGCTGCTG
Source organism: Pedosphaera sp. (assembly GCA_031380445.1). Classification (GTDB taxonomy): domain Bacteria; phylum Verrucomicrobiota; class Verrucomicrobiia; order Limisphaerales; family SIBH01; genus JANNGC01. The sequence goes on along the minus strand of JANNGC010000111.1, from coordinate 1,545 downwards.
TCCGAAGAGGTTGTAGCCATTCGCAATCGTGGTGCTGAACTCGATGACGATGCCAGGCACCGGCAGTCCGTCGCCGCGACTCACTTGCAGGCAATGACGTTTCACGTCCTCGTCGGTCGTGATGTCGCGCTTGCGGCTTTGTTGCAGCAAATCCATCCACGCAAGGTCACTGTTCGTGGTCGGCAGGATGCGGAAATTTTCCGTGCGCAAGGAAACCGTGGTGCCGTAGGCGTCGGGATTGTTGAAGCCGAGCCGGCCCTTCACCACGTCCCAGTCGGCCTTCATCTCGGCGAGCGCGCTGGAGAGTCCGGGGTCGCCGGTGTTGCTGCCCGCGAACTGCGGCTCGCCATTCTGCACCACGCCGAGCGCGCGTGAGTTGATGAAACGAGTGGTGAAGCTGCGGCCCGCCGAGCTATTCAACAGTCCTGTCTCGTAGTCGTAGGCGTTCGCCGCGAGGAAGGCGTAGCGCGCGCTGAGATCGAACAGCGTCTTGTAGCGTTCCAGTTTCTCGTTGCGGAAAATGCGGAACGCCGCCTCGCGCGTGCGATAGCCCTGCACCACGGCGGCAGTGCGCTGGCGCGCGACCTCGCGCTCGGCCTGGAGGCGGTCGCCCTTGGCCACGAGCGCGTCGAGCTTGCGCTTGGCATCATCCAGCGCGCGCAACGTGGAGTTGATGCCGCCATAATGGGACTGCACCTCGCCCAGCCCCGCAGTGAGTTCGGCGACGCGGTTCTTCAAGTCTGTGTCCGATTCCAGCGCGCCGATATCCTTGAACTCGACCCACTGGTTCGCGGTGGTGGTCGAGAACTCCAACGCCTTGACCACCGCGAAGCGGGCGAACGACAACGCTTCGAAGCCTGCCTTGATCGACAGTCCAGCCGCGCTGATCGCGGCGCGGCCGGCGAACGTGAGGTCGCCACCGTTGGCCACGCCGACGACCAAACTTTTCGGCAGCGCGTCCGACAGCGAGTTCCCCGCCTGCACGATGTTTTCAGTGGCCGAGTCTTGGAACTTCTGGAACAACTCGTCGGCAAATTGCGCCGACTGCAACACTTGGTTCGCGATCAGCATGTCCCGCTTCAGTCCGTCAATCCTGTCACTGTTCTCCACGTAGGATTTGAACAGCGCCACTTTCCGGGAGAAGGCCGCGCTGTCGTCCTGCGCGCCGATGAGCGCCTGTTCCAGCGCCGCGTGCGCGGCGACGAGTTCGGAGATGGCCTGCTGAACCTGTCCGGGCGAAACGCGCCGCCCGCTCCACGTCCCCGGCTTCTGGTTGAAGTTGTGCTGGTCGAGAACGAAGGAGAGGAAGTGCGAGCCGTCCGCGTAGCCAGGCGACGTGGGCGGCACGTAGAAATCAAACGTGGTGGAGAGAAATTCCGGCGACCAGTAACTCGGCAACTGCTGGATATCGATCTTGTAGATCACGGGCGTGGCTGTCGCAGGCAGGCCGGTACCGAAGCGCGACTCGGGCGTCTCGACGTATTGATAGTGAACGAGGTCCGGCCCGGCGTAGAGTTGCTTGTAAGTTTTCCCCGGCCCGATGTC
>JANNGC010000984.1:0-3431 GCA_031380445.1 Pedosphaera sp. | reverse complement strand
GCAATCCTTCCGGCACGGCGCGGTGCTGCTGACGGGCACCGGCGTTGTTTCCGGCGATGACTTCACGTTGCAACCTGGCGACACCATCCGCATCAGTATTTCCGGCATTGGCACGTTAGAAAACCCGGTGGTCACAGTTTGAGCAGAAGCCCCAGGCTTGGAACCACGAATGAACACGAATGAACTCGAATCCGAAGGAGAAGCGCTGAGACACGGATTCCACGGATTTGCACTGATTGAATCCGTGAAAATCCGTGAAATCCGTGTCTAACCCGAAAACCGGAGCTGGAACCACGGAAGACGCGGAAAACACGGAAGGAGAGGAAGAAGGCTGATTCGGGCCTGAACTTTTCCGGGCCCCCGGCCAGCGCTCGCCACCGGTCTGAACCGGAACGATGCAGTTGGGAACAGGAGCAAGCAGAGCAAGCAGAGAGTTGAATTGAAGGTTCCGGCGTTGAAAGCCAGTGCTGAACAGTCACCGTTTGGTGGCTATGTGGCGGCCATCGGGAGGGTCGCTTGCCCCCGTCCCTGTTCTCTGCTCCCTCTGTGGCCTCCTGTTCAACTGCATGGTTCCGGCTGATTCCGTGTGTTCGGTGTTTTCCGTGGTTATTCTCTTTCGGAAATCGGGTCCAAAACTCCTACCGCTCCATCTCGCGGTAGAGCCAGGCGCGGGCGTAGGCCCAGGAACGCTTGGCGGTGGCTAGCGTGATGCCTTGCGCGGCGGCGGCTTCTTCCTAGGTCTGTCCGACGAAGTAACGGAGCTTCACCAACTCGGCCTTCTCCGTGTCCATTTTGGAAAATTTTTCCAATGCCTCGTGCGCGGCCAGCAACTGGTCGTCGGAAGTTTGTTCGCTGGCCGCGTGATCGAGATCGGTGAGACCCACGCGCTGCTGTTCGCCGCCGCGTCGCGCCGCCTGCCGGGCGCGGGCGTGGTCCACGAGGATGCGCCGCATCGCTTCCGCCGCCGCGCCGAAGAAGTGCGCGCGATTTTCCCACACGGGCTGCTGTTCGCCGCCGAGGCGCAACCAGGCTTCGTGAACCAACGCCGTCGGCTGGAGCGTGTGACCGCTGCGCTCGCCGGCCATCTTCACGGCGGCGAGCTGGCGGAGTTGCTGATAGACGAGGGGAAATAATTTATCCGCCGCGGCGGTGTCGCCGCCTTCGATGGCCTTCAACAGTAATGTCACGTCGCCCATGTGCGGGGACGCTGGCAGAAGACGGCCTGAAGGGCCAGCGCGAGAGGCAGAAGTTGTCGCGAAGATGGAGCTAAGGAAACGCTGAGTAATTCGATACCGCAGAGACGGGAAGAGCGCAGAGATTTAATTTTGAAGGCGTGGCTCTGCGTCCTTCCTGTCTCGGCGGTGCTTAATCAGCGTTTCCGGCCTGGTCGCGCGGCGACGTAACGCCGACATTCTTGTCGGCAGGTTGGGAGGTTTTCCAACCTCCTGCTCCAAACGACACCGCCCCGGCTGCTCCACCACGGGCGAAGGGGCGCGGGTTGGGAACGGGAGACTGGAAAGTCTCCCAACCTGCCGACAGGAATGTTGGCGCTACGGGTCGCGGCGCGACCAGTTCCCCCTCGTGTGGGTCACGCTCCAAATCACTTCACATCCAGCTTGAACACGCGCGGGGTGCGTTCCTGGCCGTCCACCAGGAGCAGGTTGCCGCTCGGATTGAACGCGAGCACCACGGGCGTGCCGCCGAGGCCGAGGAATTGTTCCACCAGCCGCGCGGTGCCGTGCTCCCACAGCTTCACCGAGCGATCCATCGCGGCGGTCGCGATGACCGGCCGCGTGGGGTGAAACATCAGCACGGTGATCTCGCCATCGTGCGCGCGGAAGGAGGATTTCTCCTCCAGCGTCGCCGCGTCGAGCAGGTGGACAGATTGATCGGAGCCGGCGATGGCGACGAGTTGGCCGTCCGGTGAGGTGGCGAGGGCGTTGACGCGGAAACGGTTCGTCACCGTGCGCAACGCCGCTCCAGTCGCACCGTCGAAGGTGATCAGCAGGTCTTCGGATTTCTCCACGTTCCGGTTGTGCCGCTTGAGGGCGACGAGGTTGCGGGTCGCGCCGGCAAACACCGCCCCTTCAAACTGCCCCGGCACCTTGAGCAGCGACTGGCCGGACTTCACGTCGAACACTTCGAGCAGGCTGTCAGGGCGCACTCTGCCGTCCACCGTGCCGTCTAACGCGGCGAGACGCCCGCCGGGCGCGTCAAACACGAATTTCACGATGCGGCCTTGGTGTTGCAGTTCGAACTTCTCCACCGGCTCGCCCTTTTCGATCGCGAATATTTTTTGGGGCGACACCTTCTTACCCTGCCGTATCGCGGCGAGTCCGACGGCGAATGTTCCTGAGTCCGCGTGGCTGCCGCATGACTTGTAATCGAACGGCTGGCCCAGTTCTACCGCGCGGCCCGGCGTGGAAAGATCGTAGCGCTGCAATTCGAAATCCTTGCGCGCGAGCACCACGGTGTCCGAGAGAAAGCATCCGCTCCACGCCTGCTCGGCGCGGTGCGTGAGACGGACGAGTTCGAGACCCACGGGCAGGCGCCAGAGGCGCGGGGGGCTTTCGGCGGTCAGCAGGTCGCCGCTCTCCGGGTGCAGGCTCCACGCCGTCGGCCCGCCCGGTCGCAATCCAAAAAAGACACCGACCGTCGTGAACTTCTCCGGTTCCAAAAGGCGAAAGACCCAGCGGTCGTCATTGAATTTTCCATCGTCTCCCGAGGTGAGCAAATGGTTGTCGGCTGTGAAGGCCATCGAGTAAATGCGGCCCGTGTGTGGGCGTCCATGGCCCAAGACCGCGCCGGTCACGCCGTCAAGCAGGTAGCAATCCCCCTCTTTCGTGGCGACGGCGATCCGTTTGCCATCCGGGCTGACGGCCTGGCTGCTCACGTAGGCATCGAGGCGGGCGATCTCCACGCCGTCCTCCGCGCGCAGCAGGCTGAACAGCCGCCGTGCGTCACCCCCGAGCATCAGCACTCGCCGACCGTCGGGGCTGAAGTCAATCTTTTGGACGCTGCCTTGAAAATTCCAGAGGGTGCGGCCGGTGGCCACGTCCAGCAGCGCGCTTCCATCGCGCAAGCGGGCTCCTGTGGCGACCACGGCAAGCCGGGTGCCATCATGGTTCAAGGCGAGAGCACCCGCCTCGGTGGGCGACGTCAGTTCCTGGCGGAGCGCGCCCGTGGCCACGTCGAACAGCAGCACGGAATCACTCTTGTTTCTGCGCTTGCTGCCCGTCACCGCCAGGACTCGGCCGTCGCCGGATATGGCCAGGGTCTTGGCCCCAGTGGTGTCGGTGGCGAACGTCTGGACGACACGGTCGTCCGCCGTCACATCCACGAGGGCAATCGTGGGGGTCTTCCCGGAGAGGACGAACTGGCCGGGCCGACCGGGCACCGCCAGCACGTCGGATGGATTCTTCACGGCGGCA
>JANNGC010000811.1:0-4170 GCA_031380445.1 Pedosphaera sp. | reverse complement strand
CGCGTCCACGCCTTTGTAGAGGTAGATGCCGTAGCTGTCGCAGTCGGCAAACTCGTTGTTCAGAATCAGGTTGTCCGCCGGGCCGACGGAGAGGCGGATGCCCGCCGTGGTGTTTTCCAGGCAGACGTTGTTGCGGACGGTGGTGCGGTAGTTGTCGAAGAGTGCGATGCCGGCGTCGCCGTTGCGGAAGGTGCGGTTGCCCTCGATGAGCGAGTCGTTGCAGTAGCGGTGGAGCATGATGCCGTTGTGGCCGTTGTTCCAGGTGATGTTGTTGCGGATGATGGCGTGGTCGCAGCGCTGCGAGGCGATGATGCCGTGCCAGCCGTTGTGATGGACGTTGTTGCGCTCAATGAGCAGGTAGTCCGAGTCGTCATGCGGATCCAAGCCGTAGCCAACGTTGTGATCCACCTCGTTGTCCGCCATGTGCTGGCCGTAGGAGCCGTAGGAGTAGTGGCCGAAATAATTGTGATGGAGGCGGCTGCGGAGGACGTTGCCGTACACGTTCACGAGCGAATAGAGGTTCGTGATCGCGCCGTAGGGACGGTCGGCGGGGTTCTTCGCTTCGAGCACTTTCCACACGAGTCCGTAGGCTTCGGCGTTGTGCGATCCGAGGTAGCCGCAGTCGCTGTCAATGATGTCCATGCGGGACTCCAGCGGGGTCACACCATTGGTGTGGAGAACGGAGCGGATGCGGACGAAGGAGCGTTTATAGACGTTGTACTCCGTGTCCGGGCCGTTCACGGCGTCGTCCCAGGAAGTGATCTTGGTGCTGCGAATGTCGAGCGTGCCCCAGTCGGCGCTCAGGAAGACGATGTCGTTGATCGGGCTGCCGGTGTTGTTGCTCTGGAGGCGGAGTTCATCCACGTCGCCGCCGAGCTTGGTGCCGTAGAGAACGAGGCGCGCGCCTTCCTCGACGACGAGTTCCGCGCGCAAGTGCCAGACGCCGGGCGCGACCTGCGCGAGCGGCGCCTTCGGCACGGCGGCCTTGATGTCACTGAGCTGGGCGGAGCCAGGCCCGGTCACGTAAATGCGCGGCGTCTTGATGTTCAGCGGATCGCTCGTGCCGGCGGACCAGCGGATGGAGACAGCCGTGGCCGTGTGGGCAAGAAGGAGCGCGGTGAAAAGCTGAAAAGCTGAAAAGCTGAAAAGCTGAAAGGGGGAAAGGCGGAATTTTGAATTTTGAACTTTGAACTTTGAACTTTGAACGCCGGACGGCTGAGCGGACACGCTGGCCTCCCCGTTCAAGGTTCGAGGTTCAAAGTTCAAGGTTCGAAGTTCCGTCTTCATTTCAGCTTTTCAGATTTTCAGCTTTTCAGATTTTTGTTTTTGCAGAGCAAGCCCGCCGCAGCTCGGCGCTGCGGCGGGCCGTCCGTTCAGTTCCAATTACACTTTCACCAGGTCTTTGCGGCCGTTGCTGTGGCCGTTGCCGTTCCCGTTGCCGTTCGTCGGGCGTCCGCCGTTCTTGGCGATGGGCGCGGGACGGTTGCCAAGCTGCGGCACGGACTGGAGCGCGTCTTCCGCGATGGTCTTCTTGGTCTTGCGGGACTGGAGAAGTTTCTTCACCAGTTTGTCCTGACCGCGCAGGTCCACGAGGATCGGGCGCTTGCCGGATTCCACGACCTTCTGCACGAGTTCCTCGCCGTTGCGCGTGAGCAACAGGATGTCCGAATGCTCGATCAACTGCTCGAGCGTCGGCACGAGGCGGCTGGAGAGATGCGGAATGCGGGTCTCGATGTATTCCTTGTTCGCGCCGGTGAGGAGCGATTCATGGATGCCAGGATCGTGAATCTTCACGTCGTAGCCCTTGCCGATCAGATGTTCGGCGATGAAGACAATCGGGCTTTCGCGCAGGTCGTCCGTGCCGGACTTGAAGGCGAGGCCGTTCAAGCCGATGCGGCGCGAGCCGTGGCTCGGCACCATGTCAATGACGCGCTTGAGGTGCGCCTCATTGCTCGACAGCGTGCCGCGGAAGAGCGGCAAATCCACGCCGTGATCGTTCGCGACCTGGCAGAGCATCCGCAAATCTTTCGGCAGGCAGGAGCCGCCGAACGGCAGACCGGGGCGCATGTAGGCCGGGGAGATGTTCAACTTGGTGTCCTTGACGAACTGCGCCATGAGCGAGTGTCCGTCAATGGACATCGCGGTGCAGAGCGCGCCGACTTCGTTCGCGAAGGCGACCTTGAGCGCGTGGAAGGCGTTGCAGACGGCCTTCAACATTTCGGCTTCGCGGAGCGGCACCCACTGCACGCTGCCGGTGATGTGGCCGAAGAGTTCTTCCACGACTTCGGCGTTGTTGTCGGGCTTGCCCGAGGCGCTGCCGACCAGCGTGAACGGCGGGTCATAATAATCCGCGATGGCCGAGCTTTCGCGGAGGAACTCAGGAACGACGATGAGGTTGCTGTCCGCGAACAGCGCCGCCGGCGGCGTGTTCGGATTAAGCAACGGCAACACCACCGATTCCGCCGTGCCGGCGGGAACGGTGCTGCGCATGATGACGACGTGGCGATCCATCTTGGCGCGCATGGCGCGGCCGATGAATTCGATGGTGGCGCGCAAGGCGGTGAGGTCCATCTGGCCGTCCGAGCCAGTGGGCGTGCCGACGCAAACGATGGAGGCGTCCGTTTCGAGAACGGCTTTGCGACCATCGGTGGTGGCAGTGATGCGGCGGGTGCGATGACCTTCCGCGATGAGTTCGTCGAGACCCGTCTCCACCACGGTGGCGCGGCCGGCGGCCAGCTTTTCCACTTTGGAGGCGACGACGTCCACGCCGACGACTTCGTGGCCATCCTTCGCCAAACAGGCGGCGGTGACGCACCCGACATAACCGAGACCGAAGATGCTTACTTTCATAGTTTCTACTTTCTGATTTCTGATGTTGTTGTTTTTGGAACTGCTGTGTTTTGGAACGGACTGTTGTTTCTGAGTTTTAGAGTTTCGTGACAGAAGGCTCGGTGCTGCTGCTGGGACGGGAAATTGTGGCGGTGCCGTTTTTGGTGGCGTTGGTTTTCTTGGCGACGGATTCGGACTCGGCGCCTTTGCGAATGCCGACGAGGACGGAGAGGCCCAGTTGCACGGGCGGATTCTCGTCGTCGAGGGCGATGCGAATCGGCACCATCGCGCTATCCCGCATGAACGCGTGGAGCGTGGTGGGCACAAGGCTCGGGGCCATCTGCTTGTCGGTCATGAGGCCGATGCTCTCGACGCGACCGGTCAGTTTGCGATCCGGTGAGGAGTCGAAGGAAATGTCCACCGGGCTGCCGGGTTGAATCTTGTGGAGTTCGCGTTCATCGGCCCACGCCTCAACCCACGCTTTACCAATCCACACGGAGAGAATCGGCTCGCCGACTTTCGCGGAGCCGCCGACGTTGACAATGCGCTCGACGACGCGGCCGTCTTCCGGCGCGGTCACGATGGCGGATTCACTGTCAGCTTCGGCCATGCTGACTTTGGCTTCGGCGATGGCGATTTGGGTTTCCAGAACGCCGAGGCGATTCTCGCGGATTTGCAATCCTTCGAGTTCGCTCTTGGCACGCTCGTGGTTGGTCTCGGCGGCTTCGAGCGAGGCACCGGCAGAACTGACGTAGGCCAGCGCGCGGTCGCGGTCGCCGGTGATTTTGTCCAGCTCGGCCACGGCGGCGGCGCCGGTTTTCACGAGGACGGAGAGACGGTCGTATTGTTTTTCGGTGCGAGTGAGGCTGGCGTTTTGGGCGGCGACTTCGCTGGTCGCTTTTTTAATCGCGGTCTTGCTGCGTTCGATTTCAAACATCAGCCGGCGGCGCACCTGGGCGATGCTGAGTTTCTCATTTTCCAGTTCAAGCTTGGCGGACTTCAGGTCGCCACGCGCCCGCTCCAGCGCCGCGCGCAAATGACTGTCTTCCATCCGCAAAAGAACCTGCCCCTTCGTCACGGTCTGGCCGGGGACCACGTCGATGGACTTGATGCGCCCATCAATGCGCGCGCCGAGCTTCGTGACTGCGCCGCGCACGGCCGCTTCGCGCAGCACGATGTTTTGAAAACGGTACTTCGCCCAGGGAATCGCAATGGCGATGGCGGCGACGCTCAACAGCAGCACGAGGCAGATGACGATGGTGCGGGTGAGCGGCGGCTTGGTCTTGGCCTGCAAAATCGTGGTCCCGGCTTCAGTGTTTGGGTTACTCATGGTGATTCGAT
>JANNGC010000912.1:0-2024 GCA_031380445.1 Pedosphaera sp. | reverse complement strand
AACAGCGTCAACGCGGCGGAGCGGCGGACAGTCATGTCCGCAGAACGAAGCAATTTATGGAGAGACCATGACGAAGGAGCGCGAACGGCGGACAAGGCTGTCCGCCGCTCCTGCCTGCTCAAACCGCCAGCCGCTCATACAGCCACGTCAGCCCGCGCGGGGCGTAGAGGATGACCGCGATCATCAGCGCGAGTCCCAGCAGCGGAGCCAAATCCAATTTCCCCACACGCAATGGCAGCAGCGCCAGCGGGCGGAGCAACTGGCGCGCGGTGGCGCTGATGAAATTCCAGAACGGCGCGCTGCCGAAATAGACGTAGCTCGCCAAAAAGTGCAGCGCGAACACGCCCGCGATGACGTAAGCCCACGGCAGCCACGCGCTGAAGCCCATGACCAGCGCCTGTTTCGCGAGTTGCGCGAAGGACGAAGCCGGCGCGGCGAGTTGCAACCAGCCGAAGACCGGCCCCAGCGCGAGCCACAGGAGAAACGTGATCACGAACGGAACGAGCACCAGCACCGGCGCGGGCCAGCGGGCGAAGAGGCCAAGATGTGCGCGGACGAGCGCCACCCAGGCGTTGTTCTCCACCCCCCTGTGATTCACCACCGCCAGCAGCAGCAGCGAGAAATAAAAAACCGCGAGAAAGAACAGGAAGCCAAGCAGCGAGAACAGCAGCATGGGCATGAACATGTCGTTCCGAAAATGCAGCGTGATCGGCCCCAGCGGAATGGTCGGCAGCCAGCGCGCGGCGCTGCCCACCTGCCAGTAGAGAATGGCACGCGCGAAAAGCAGCACGACCAGCGCGAGATGCGAGGGCCATCGATCCGATGGTTTGCGCTGCGCGCTCTTGAGCGTGGCGAGGAGCGCGATGCCGGGCACGCTCGGGAGATTCGTCAGTCTGCGGCTGCGCCCGTTCAGCCAGAGCAACAGAGCGGCGCAGTTCAGGATGAAATCGAGGACGGGCATGGGCATGACGAATTCCGAATGACGAATGGCCGAAGGCGCGCGCCGCTCAATTCGTCATTCGTCATTCGTCATTTTTAACTCACATCATTTTCAACAGCGTGTCCGCCATGTCGCTGGGCGTCACGGCCACGCCGATGCCGGCGGTCTTGAAGGCTTCAATCTTCGCCTCCGCCGTGCCTTTGCCGCCGCTGACAATCGCGCCCGCGTGGCCCATGCGGCGTCCGGGCGGCGCGGTCGCGCCCGCGATGAAACCCGCGACGGGCTTCGTGCCGTGCTTCGCGATCCACTCAGCGGCTTCTTCCTCGGCGCTGCCGCCAATTTCGCCGATCATGATGATGCCGGTGGTTTCGGGATCGGCCATGAAGAGTTTGATTACGTCGAGATGCGACGTGCCGTTGACCGGATCGCCGCCGATGCCGACGCACGTTGACTGACCGACGCCCCGCGAGGTGAGTTGCCACACCGCTTCGTAAGTGAGCGTGCCGCTGCGGGAGACGACGCCGATGTGGCCCTTCTTGTGAATGTAACCGGGCGCGATGCCGATGCGGCAGCCGCCATGCGAGTCCTTGCCTTCGCCGGGCGTGACGACGCCGGGGCAGTTCGGGCCGATAAGCCGCGTCTTGCTGCCGGCCATCGCCTGCTTCGCGCGCACCATGTCGCGGACGGGGATGCCTTCGGTGATGGCGACAACGAGATCGAGCCCGGCATCCACGCCTTCAAGAATCGCATCGGCGGCGAAGGGCGGGGGAACGAACACCGCGCTCGCGGTGGCGCCGGTTTGCTTCACGGCGTCGGCGACGGTGTCGAAGATCGGCACCTTGACGCCGTTGTGTTCGAAGACCTGTCCGCCTTTGCCGGGGGTGACGCCGGCGACGATCGCGGAGCCGTATTCGATGGAGAGTTTGGCGTGGCGCGCACCGAATTCGCCGGTGATGCCTTGCACGAGAACTTTGGTGTCGGGTTTAACTAGGATGGCCATGGGAGATTTATGATTTGAGATTTACGAATTACGATTGAATTTGCCTGGACGTGCGGTGTGTTGCAGTTCATTCGGCTATCTCAA
>JANNGC010000861.1:0-5739 GCA_031380445.1 Pedosphaera sp. | reverse complement strand
CGCGGCGTGGACCAGCCCATCGCCGCGCTCATCACCGACCTCAAACAGCGCGGCCTGCTCGACAGCACCCTCATCGTCTGGTGCGGCGAATTCGGCCGCACGCCCGACAACGGCGTGCGCGGCGGCACCGCCTACGGCCGCGACCACAATCCCAACGCCATGACGATGTGGCTCGCCGGCGGCGGTTGCAACGCCGGCCACACCATCGGCGCCACCGACGAACTCGGCATGACCGCCGTCGAAGGCAGGGCGCACGTCCGCGACTTCCACGTCACCCTCCTCCGCCTGCTCGGCCTCGACGACAACAAGCTCACCTACTACCACGCCGGCCGCTTCAAGCAGCTCAGCCAATTCGGTGGACAGGTCATCAAGGATTTGTTGGCGTGATCCGGTTTATGAAATTCATCCTGACCCTGTTCGCTCTGCTGCTCGTTCCGCTCGACGCGCTGCTCGGCGCGGAGACGGTGGTTTACAAAACAGTGGAAGGCCGCGAACTGAAGCTCTTCATCGACAGGCCCGCGGCGGGGAAGGCGACCAACCAGCGGCCGGCCATCGTGTTCTACTTTGGTGGCGGCTGGGTGGGTGGCACGCCGGAGCAGTTTCGCAAACAGAGCGAGTATCTCGCCACGCGCGGCATGGTGGGCATCCGCGCGGAGTATCGAACCATTCCGAAGGGTGAGAAGGGGCCGCCCGTCATCTGCTGCGCGGATGCGAAGTCGGCGATGCGCCATGTGCGCGCGCACGCGAAGGAACTGGGCATTGACCCAAAGCGCATCGCCGCCTCGGGAGGCTCGGCGGGCGGACACCTCGCGGCGTTCACGGCGCTGGTCGATGGGCTTGATGACTCGAAGGACGACCTGAAAGTTTCCTGCAAGCCCGATGCGTTGGTGCTGTTCAACCCCGTGTTCAACAACGGTCTAGGGCAATGGGGGCACGAGCGTGTCGGTGAACGCTTCATGGAATTCTCCCCGGCGCATCACATCACCAAGGACGCGCCGCCCGCCATCGTATTCCTGGGCGATCAGGACAAGCTCATCCCCGTGAGCGTGCTGCGCGAGTTCGAGAGCGGGATGAAGAAGGTGGGCGCTCGTTGCGAGGCCCACGTGTATCCGATGGCGGGCCACGGCTTCTTCAATCGCGATCCGCACTACACGCTGACGCTGATCGAGGCTGACAAGTTCCTTGCCTCGCTTGGTTGGATTCAGGGGCCGCCGACGGTGAGTCCACCCGCCTCGAAGTAAGCGGAATAAATTTTTCAGGTTTCAACTGGTTTGATGCAGTTGATGCCGCGCCCACTCTTCCTCACCGCGACCGGAAAACTTCGCTCATCAGACACTCGACCATCAGCGTCTTCAGGCCGAGGCCGTCCTTCTTCACTTTGGCTTGGATCTGGTCGATCACGAGGTCGTCGTTGAGTTCCATGGTGCGGCCGGTGGTGTAGGTGAGGAGCTGGCGGATGAGGTGGCGGGTGAAGTGGTCGGCGCGGGTGGTGCGGATGATGTTCTTGAAGCCGGCGAAATCCGCATACGTTTCGCCGGAGGGGAATTCGCCGGTGGTGTCGATCTTGGGGGCGTCTTTGGCGCCTTTCGGCTTTGGATAGTTTTTCCGCCAGTGGCCGACGGGATCGAAGGCTTCGAGGCTGAAACCGAGCGGGTCGATCTTGCGATGGCACTCGGCGCACGCGGAATCAGCGCGGTGCTTGGCGAGGCGATCGCGGATGGTGGTGGCGCCGCTGACATCGGGATCAATGGCGGGCACGACATCGGGCGGCGGCGGCGGCCGGATGCCGAGGATGTTTTCGCTGACCCAGACGCCACGCGTCACCGGGGAGGTCTCGACGCCGTTCGCGCTGACGGTGAGCACGGCGGCCATGCCAAGGAGTCCACCGCGATGTGTGTTGCCTTTGAGGCTGACCTTTTGAAAGCCATCGGCGAGGCGCAGAGATTTCTGCTCGGGGAGGTCATAGAGCTTGGCGAGTTTCTTATCCACGAAGGTGTGCTCACTGTCGATGAACTGGGCGACGGAGCCGTTGTTCTTGAGGAGGTCGCCGAAGAAGAGGCGTGCCTCGGTCTTCATCGAGGCGGGAAGGTTCTCGGCGTAATAGGCAAGGTTGGCCTCGCGGGGCGGAGGCATGCCGCCGAGGTCACGGAGGTTGAGCCAACTGTCGAGAAAGCCATTCACGAAGCCGCTGATTCGTTCATCGGCGAGCAGGCGCTCGATCTGCTTTTTCAACTCGGCGTTTTTCGCAAGCTTGCCGGTCTTGGCGGAGGCGAGCAGAGCTTCATCCGGCGGTGTGGCCCAGAGCGCAAAGGAGAGGCGCGTGGCGAGGTCGTAGGGCTTCAGAGCCTTCACGGATTCATCGGTGATCTCGCTGAGGTAGAGGAAGGAGGGCGAGCAAAGGATCAGCTTCACCGCATCGAGCGCCGCCTGTCGCGGTGTGACTTTTTCAGCGATGCGCTTGTCGTAGAGCGTACGGATGGGCTGGCGATCGGCGTCGGTGAGCGGCCGGCGATAGGCCTTCTCGGCAAAGGCATTCAGTTGCTCGAGCGCACGAGCCTCCTGGAAGCCGTCTTTGCCGAACACGGCGACTTCTTCGGCGCTGCCACTTTTCTCGGGCACGGGGCCGTGGATCTTGATCTCGCTGATGCGGATGTGCGGGAGCTTGCCTTCTTGGAGCAGGACCGTGCGGCCGACATCGGAAGATTTGGTCTTCCCTTGGAAGTCATCCTTGTAGCGCTTGTTGATCGTGATGACCGAGGCACGAGATTCAAACGGGCCGTTCGGGAAGATGAAGCGCGGTGTCTGGCCTGCTTCGAGCCAGACGCGGAATTTCAGCCAGGCGGGTTGGTCATCCGGCAAAGTGGTGCTGGCGAGCAGCGGTTCGATGGGCTGTGGATAATGGATGTGGCCCTTGGTGATGTCGCCGGGCACGAGGCCGAGGATGAAGGGCTCCGAGAAATCGATGCCGAAAATTTTGGGATCGTAATGCGTGTCGCGATGCATCGCCTGCGCCTCGACCTCGATGTCGTAGAGGCCGGAGACGGGCACGCCGCCCAGGAAGTCCTCGATGTGTCCGTAGCTGCCCTGGCGAGTGTCGGTGTTGGGCTGCTCGTAGATGTTCAGGTAGCGGAATTTGAAGGCGGCTTTGTGCGGCCCCTGCAACTCCTCGTATTGCACGAAGAGGCCGTTCAAGCGCCAGTCCTTCGGCTCCATCGCCGGTTTGCCGAGACGCGTCTCCACGAGACGATTGGCGGACTGGAAGTATTGATCGACGAGAAAGCCGGAGGTCACGAGCGTCTTGCCGATGGTGTCCATGTGCTCGGTGGTTTTCTCCTTTGGAAAATCCGCCGTCAGGCCAAGCGTGTCCACGCGGCGACCAAACAGCACGGCCAGCGTGTTCTCATACTCGCGGCTGGAGAGACGGCGCATCACCGTGCGGCTGCCCGTGCTCTGGAATTTGGCATGAGCGACGACCGTGCCGTCGCGCAGTGCGCGGATCATCGCGAGGCGTTCATCATCTTTCGGCTGGTCCGCCTTTTTCGGCGGCATCTCCTTCAGCGTGAGCTGGTCAATGATGGCGCGGGCCTCGATGAGGTCGGCGGTCGATTTCAAAGGCAGTGCAAACTTCTCAAACGAGCGGTCACCCTTCTGCACATCGGAGTCGTGGCACTCGAGGCAGTATTTGCCGAGGAACTGCTTGACGATTTGCGGCGGAGCGTCAGCCGCGTGAATGGCGGAGACGAAAACCATGGCCGCCAGACTCGCGACAAAACAGGACTGACGAAGGGGCCACATCACGCAAAACGTCCGGTGCTGCTGCCAAACGAATCCGTCTCCACGCCCATCTTCTGTGCGATGTCCACGAAGAGATTGCACAGCGGCACTTTGTTGATGCCTTCCCGCGGCACCTGGCGGAACTCACCATGCTTGTAGCCGCCACCGGCGAGGAGGATGGGCAGGTCGGAGTTTTTGTGGACGTTGCCGTCACCCATGCCGCTGCCGAACAGCACCGTCGTCGAATCAAGCAGCGAGCGCTCGCCGTCGTTCATCTTCGCGAGACGGGCGACAAACTTGCCGAAGTGTTCGATCTGATATTTCTCCAACGTGACGAGGCTCGCAATGGCCTCGGCGTCGTTGCCGTGGTGCGAAAGGCCGTGCCAGTCCTTTTTGATGCCGAGATGCTGGGGCATGAAGTCGCCGCCGATTTCCAGCGTGGCGATGCGCGTGCTGTCCGTCTGCAAGGCGAGCGCGATCATCTCATACAGCAGCGGTAAATCCTCCACCGCATTGCGGTTCGCCGGCTTGTCAAAGGGTGCTTTCGGCTTCGGTTGGTTGGTCCAGCTCCGACGCAGATCAAGGCGCTTCTCCACATCGCGGACCGAGGTCAGGTATTCGTCGAGCTTGTCCTTGTCCTCTTTGTTCACCCGCTTGGAGAGACGATTCGCCTCGTCCCGCACGGAATCGAGAATGGAAGCCTGCACCTGGTTTTCCTGCATGCGCCGCGTCTGCCGTTCCCTCGAGTCGGTGACGAAAAGCTTTTCAAACAACTCCGACGGATTCGTCACTGGAGGCACACGCACGCCGGACTTCGTCCACGCGATCTGGCAGCCACCATGAATGCCGCCTTCCGAACCGACCGTGAGTGACGGAAAACGTGTCTCAAAGCCCACCGCATCGGCGAGATACTGGTCGATGGTCACATTGCCAGACGGGCGGTTTTGCGCCTCGGAATTCAACACGCCAGAAAGAAACGAGTGTACCGCGAAGTGTCCGCCTTTTACGCCATGATCGAGTCCGCGATACAGCGTCATGTGGTTGCGAACGTCCCAGAGCGGCTCCAGCAGAGTCGTATTCTCGTAGCTGCGGCCCGGGGTCGTGGGGAAGAGCTGCTTCGTCTGGTAGCCGAGCAAATTCCCGATCGCCACAAAGCGACGCGCCCCCATGCCAGCACCCTTGGCCGTCCGCACCGCCGAATCTCCGCCCACGTCTTTGGCCAGGAGCGAAGGCAGCCCCGGAAGCGCCAGTGTGGTGCCGAGAGTCTGGAGAAGAAAGCGGCGACGATTCATGGGGGGAATTGTATAACTCAGAGAAACAACGAGCAACAGGTCAGATTTGTGGGAGCGACTAACAAGGTACGCTCTTTCGCTCCCAGCCATTCGGTCGCCAACGGTGTTCAGAAGCGCCCTGACTCCTCTGCAAGGCCACACGCTTCTTGATTGAACGCCGGATCAAGCGTTTCAATCAGTGCAAACAGCAGCCCTATGAGCAATGTTCCCGATCCCTTTCGCGAGGCCCGCAATAAAGACGGCGTCCTGAAGTGTCCGTTCCAGGGCGAGATGGTGCCGATGATTCTGCGGCATGAAGACGTGCGCAAAGCGGCGAAGGATTGGAAGACGTTCAGTTCGGATGCGCCGTTCCGCGTGCCGATCCCGTCCGAGGAAGCGGTCCGGTCGATGCGACAATTGCCCATCGAGACGAATCCGCCGGAGCACACCGAGTATCGCGCCATCGTCGAACCATTCTTCGCCCGCGCCCAGCAACCCGAGGTGATCGCGCAGGTGGAGGCGTTGATCGCGGCGAAACTTGCTGAGGCGCTGGGTCGGGAGTCTGTCGAGATCGTGAATGAGTTCGCGCTGACCATTCAATCACACGCGCTGACCTACCTGCTCAATGTCCCCGAGTCGGAGGCCGCCACCTACATCAGTTGGGGCATGCATGTCTTCAAGGTCACGGGCGGCG
>JANNGC010000847.1:0-1737 GCA_031380445.1 Pedosphaera sp. | reverse complement strand
CTTGTTCGACACTTCGGGGTCGTCCACCGGAAACGGCAGCACGTCGGCGTGGTTGAGCACGGTGAGTTCCTTCACCAGCACTTCGACCTGGCCCGTGGCGATCTTGTCGTTGTTCGTGCCGGTGGGGCGGGTGCGGACTTTGCCGTTGATCTCGATGACGGACTCGCTGTGCAGCCGGGTCGCGGCCTCAAAGACCTCCGGTTTCAAATCCGCCGGATCGAAGACCGTCTGCGTGCGCCCCTCACGGTCGCGCAAGTCAATGAAGAGGACGCCGCCAAGATCGCGGCGTGAGTGGACCCAACCGGTCAAAGTGACTGGTTGCCCGGCGTGTTCCGGCCGCAGTTCGTTGCAATGATGTGTTCGTTTCATGTCGAAAATCTAAGTGGCTTCCGCCACGGGAGCGCGGAATGTGGCGGCTCACGTCCGCTAATTCAAAAGGATTTTCCGCCTGCTAGCTGGTCAGGGACATCTTGGGTGCAAACAACCACGCGAGACTGGAAAGTCTCGCAACCTGCCGGCTGGAAAGCCGGCGTTACGCGGTTACGCGCGTTAGCGGAAGAACCCCAGTGCTTCCAAATCCTGCTCCGGCCTTTCGTGCGCGCGCCGGTGCAGCGAGTAATGCTGGCCGTGGGAAATTCTTTCGCCCGCCTTCAGCAACATCAGCGGCCCCAGCGTCTCCAGCTCCACATACTTTTTCGGATCAGGATTTGTGTAAATCTCTGCGCTCGCGCCTTGGTCGGGATACTCCTCGCCGCTCGCTGGCCACGGCGTGATGGCGCAAATTTCCTTCGCACCCACCCACGCCAGCGCGCGGGCGTCGCTGCCCATCTTGTGCGCGGTCTTCGGGTCGCGGGTGATTTCGATCAGGTTGCCCGCGCGCCGCAACTGCGGCCACGGCTTCTCGTCAAACGCGTAATAACCGTTGGTGAAAATGGAATCGCTCCGCACCGGCACGCACGCCACCACCGGTTCCTTGAACTGCGTGATCACCCACACGCTCACTTTCAACGGCTCGCCGGACACACGCTCGTATGTCGTCGCCACGGACAGCTCGCTTCCTGACAGCCTCACGCGTCGCACGGTGCGAATGCCATAGTGCGGATCAACTGAGGACGTCAGTGTGACCGCGCCATTGGTGATGCTCGCCGTGACCGGCAACGCATCGAAGGCCGTGGGCGGCATCCAGTGTTTGCGTCCGGTAACTTTGCTCCAGTCGGCCTCCGGCGCGGGCCAGCTTTTGTCTCCGCCGAAATTAATCCACTCCTTCCCGCTCGCGTCGCCGCGCCGCCCATCGAGCGAACGGTCTTCCCAGAAAACATTTTCTCCGCCGCGCAGACGGAAGCTCATCACGCGGCCAATCTCCGGCACGATCACCGCCTCGGCCTGTTCGCTGGTCAGGCGGATGGCGTCGCTCCAACCGTGATAGGTGACGCGTTGAATCTTGGTCGCCTGCGCCGCGCGCGGCCCGGTGCAGCCTGTGTGGATCAACGCCAGCGCCACCAGCAGGGAGATTTTGCCAAACCAGAAACGAATGGAGTTCACGCGCGCGACGCTAACAAAGTGCGTCCTTCGCGCAATTGCGATCCCGGGAAACCTGGAGCGGAGCAATGGTCCGGTTTGGAGCGCCCCGCCATTGTAGGGGAGGGGGGGGGGGCCAAAAAGGCGTGGCGACGAAAAGTAGGGGGCCCCCCGCGCCGCCCACCCCGTGGGTATAAAAAAGCCACCCACCCGGAAAAA
>JANNGC010000840.1:0-3530 GCA_031380445.1 Pedosphaera sp. | reverse complement strand
TGGCGTGATCGCTTTCCCGGCCACCAACGGCACGATCACCAGCCAGCAGTACGGCGTGGTCGTGCGCGCGGACGCCAGCGTCACGCAGGTGGAATACAACCTCCTCGACAGCAATCCCGCGAACGACGACGCGCTCACCGGTCTGCCGAACGGCAACGGCTCGAACGTCTGGGTCGCGGCCACGAAAGTTTCGCCCGGCGGCGCGCTCACCGCGCAGTATCCGAACTTCCCGCAGGAATTCCGCTTCAACTACTACGCCGTGCCGTCGAGCAGCAACGCCGTCATCAACGTGCGGTTGAAGGAGACCACCTCCACCGTGCTGACCAACCGCGTGAAAATTCTCACGCGCACCGTCGCCACGCTCGCCGCGCCGCAGACGCTCGAAGTCGCGTTCCCCAACACCGACGGGCAGACGCTTCAGTTCAATCCGGGCGACACCTACACGCTCGTCTTTCGGTTCAGCGACGTGCTCACGGCGAACGTGACCAACTTCACCATCCGCATTGATGACGCGGTGCAGCCGCGCTTCTCGCCCAGCAACACGCCGCTCTACGTCTTCCAGGATCAGACCGGCGGCGATCAGAAGAACGAGCTGCGCTACACCTGGACCGGCATCATTCCCGGCCAGCACACCATCGAGGTGAACTTCAACGGCGACGGACTTGCGCTGGAAGCCGCGCGCTTCGTGAATGCGAACATCACCGGCGCGAGCGTGAGCATCGTGCAGCCGCCCGCCGCCGACAGCGAAGGGCGCTCGCCGTATCAAATCATTCTCCCGTCCGACAACGGCGTGCCGCTCATCAGCCGCTTCATCATCACCACCGAGACCACGACCACGCCGACGAATGTGCTGATCAGCTTCAGCACCAATCTCTTCGCGGGCGGCGCGGCGGTGCGCGACACGAACTTCGTGGGCAATGCGAAGCGCTGGGACTTCGCGTGGAGCAATCTCGTGGAAGGCACGTTCACGATTCGCGCGGACGCGCTGGGCGGCAGCACGAACTCTGCGACGCGCGTGGTGCAGGTGGTGTTCGCGCCGGTGGACCAGTTCCGGCTCATCGCGCCGGTGAAGACCGGCGACACCTTCCGCTTCAGCATCGCCACGCTGGAAGACCGCACCTACCGCATCGAATACACCGACGACCTCGCGAACCCCTCGTGGCAACTGCTGGAGAACAAGAACGGCGACGGCGAGGTGCAAGTGGTGGAGAACACCGCCCCCGGCGTGCCGCAACGGTTCTTCCGGTTCAGGACGTTGTGACGGAGCGCGGGTTTTCAACCCGCAGCAATGTTCACCAACCGGAGACGTGGGAACACGCGGATACTGATCTCAGATTTCACTTTGCTGCCGGTTGAAAACCCGCGCTCCGCCTGAATCACTGCGGGACCGCGCGATAGAACCGCATGGGCAAGTTGGTCAGGCTGGGATCGGAAATCGGCACGCGTCCCTCGCCGGGAATCGTGTTGGTCAGGAACGGGTGCCATGTGACGAGGTTGGAGGAGACTTGGATCACGTAATTGCTTCCCGCCGCGCCGCGCAGCACGAACCCGAAAGCACCGTTGCTGCCGCCCGGCTCGGTCAGTTGCGGCTGCAACCACTCGAACGCGCCGATGTCCACCTGAGGGCCGGAGAAGCGGGGCGAGCCGCGTTGGTCGGTCGCGAGCGCAGCGGCCACGGTATCGTCCCCGGTGTCGAGGGCGGGACTGCCGGGGAGCAGGGCGTGGGTGAAACTCGGGCCGCCGTTGTCAGCGAGCGGGCCAAGCCGGGCATCAAGCGGGCCGGCGAGGGAACCCACCAGATCATTCGACGCGATGAAACCGGCGCTGCGATTGGTAATACCTACGAGGTTGTGCCCTTGCGATGAGAAGGAACCGAACACGTCATCTTCAAACCGCACGATGGTGACGTTGCTTTGGTAGGAGCAAAAATTTCCCGCCACGAGCGTGTTCACCAACTGCGGCGGCGAAATGGCGGCGGAATAGATTCCTCCGCCATAGCCGGGCGGGCGTTGATAAATATACGAAGTGAGCGGGCTGCCGAGCCGGTTGCTGCTGATGGTGGAACTGTTCACGCTCAACGGCCCGCCGGTGCTGATGCCGCCCCCATTGCCCATCAGGCCCTGGGGATAGCCCTGACCGCCCAGCTTGCAGGCATTGTCGCTGAGGGTGGAGTTGGTTATGGCCAGCGTGCCGGCGTTGCAGAGGCCACCGCCGTCACCACCCCGGCCTCCTGGCTGGCCGCTTTGCAAGGCTGTTCCGCCTTGGCCGGTCCAGTTGCCGCTTACCGTCGAACTGTTCAGGGTCAGCAGACCCTCGTTGTATATCGCCCCGCCCTGGCCGCCGCCGCCGGCCGCAGCCACGAACCCTCCCTGCCCGCCATCACCCGCCGTGTTGCCGAGGAAAAGGCAGTTTTGAATCGTGGCTGTGCCGGGGTTGAAGAGACCGCCGCCCCGACCTCCCTCGGCCGCGTTGCCACCATCACTGGATCGTCCGCCGGGGCGTCCGGTGTTGCCATTCAAGGTGCAATCCATCATCAGCAAAATGCCGCCGCCGTAAATCGCACCGCCCCGGCCCGCCATGCCGCCGCCGCCGGGGCCGAACCCACCGGTGTTTGCCCCGCCAAAGCCACCAGCTCCGGCCGCGTTCCCGGTGAAGGTGCAGCCATGCAAAGTGATCGAGCCGCCGTAAATCGCACCGCCGTGACCGGCGTCGCCGCCCCGGCCATAGGTGATGCCGTTAAATCCAGCGGGACCGCCGCTACCCGCGCTGTTACCGGTGAGCGAACAGTTGGTCAGCAACAGCGTGCCTTGGTTGCAAATCGCTCCGCCGTGGCCGGCATTGCCGCCGCGTCCGCCGGTGATGCCCGAGTTGTAGCCACCGCCGAGTCCGCCCGGGCCCGTCACGTTGCTGTTCAGCGCGCAGTCCAGCATTGTGAGCGTCGCGCCGTTCAGGATGCCGCCACCCGACTCGCTGTGGCCGGCATTGTTGTTGGGGTAATTGGTGTAGATGAGTCCGTTGGCCCCCCCCGGAGTGCGGCCATTGCGAATCGTCAGGCCGCTGATCAGGACGTCGGCATGAATTCTCAGCACGCGGCTGCTGTTGTTGCCGTTGAGAGCCAGGTTCGTCCGGCCGGGCCCGTGGATGGAAAGAGGTGTGGTGATCACCAGTTCGCCGCTGGTCAGCGTGAGCGTGCCGTTGGTGGCGAAGGTGATGGCGTCGCCGGGCAGCGCCTCCGCCAGGGCCATGCGCAGGGAGCCGGGGCCGCTGTCGGCCAGAGCAGTGACGACGTTGGTCGCGGCGCGCGCGGACAGCCCACCCAGCAGGACCAGCAGAGCCGCAGCGAAAGAAGTGAAGCAGCGTTTCATGGCACGCGAGGTTCTGACGGACAATGTTCCTCTCATGTGCGTGGGTCAAATCCCAAACGGGGAAGGCAGTCAGATTTTCCCGGGCCGGGCGCAGTTGTGCGACACCCTCTTGGACTGCGCCGGCAGAGCGACAGCGGCGACGGCGCTTTCGACCGCACCAAGCTG
>JANNGC010000832.1:0-5518 GCA_031380445.1 Pedosphaera sp. | reverse complement strand
GCAGGCGTTTCAAGCTGAGACGCAGGCGGCGGTCTTCCTGCTCAGTCTGCGCGCGGCGGGCACGGGCTTGAACCTCACCACCGCGAGCTACGTGGTGCTCTACGATCCGTGGTGGAATCCGGCGGTGGAGGCGCAGGCCATTGACCGTTCGCACCGCATCGGCCAGACCGCGACTGTGAACGCCTACCGGCTTATCGCGCCCGGCACGGTCGAGGAAAAAATCTGGGAACTGCAACAGCGCAAGGCGCAAACGATCACTGACGTGCTCGGCGAAGAAGGCTTCGCGCGCAACCTGACGCAGAGCGATCTGGAGTATTTGTTCTCCGAGGATTAACCGGCGGGAAATTTCAACGTGTCAAAATCAACTCTCGGACGCGGCCTCGGCGACTTGCTCGGTTCCAATCGAACCGAAGCCAGCCCGTCCGCGCCCATGAAACCGCCGGGCGTCGGCCTGCGCATTCTGATTGATGGCGGCACGCAGCCGCAGACGGAATCCGCGCCCGCCGTCGCGCCCGCGCCTCCGCTGGCCGCGCCCGTCACCATCATTCCCGCGCGCGAGTCCGATAGCGAACTGCTCACGCGCCTGCTCGCGGTGCTGGCGCTCGTGGGCGCGGACTTGGGCCTGCTCGGCTGGACGGCGCATTATGTTTTCGTTCACCAGCACGGATTAAGCGCGCCGGGTTTGATGGCGTGCGCCGGCTCCGTGTTGCTCGCGGCCTTCTGCGGTTGCACGGCGGCTCGGCTGGCGGTGGGGCGTGGTTAGCCGTTTTCATGGGAGCGCGGACTTCAGGCCGCTTCGATGTTCCTCCCGCACAGCGCAGGAAACAAATCAGGCCCGCTTGAGTTGTTGGACAGTGAGACGACCTGAAGCCCGCGTTCCAATTCAGCCTAAAAACCCGGTTGCCGTTGGCGCAAAACGTGGTTAGGCTCTGCCCACTCAGAACTGCAAAAAAACAAAACGCTTATGAAATACTTGCTCATGTCCTTCGCGCTTGCCTTCCTCATCACGGGGTGCGCTTCCAAAAACACCGGCGGCTCCGGCCCGGCCAGTTACACCGAAAGCTCACACGACCGCCACAACGCCAGCCGCGTCTCGGGCAATCTCCGTTCTAACGGGGCCTTTGGTCGCTGATTCTCATTTGTCCAAACGACCGCGCCGCGCTCTCCCCTGGGAAAGCGCGGCGCTTTTTTTGAAAACTTTCCTAGCTCACAGCCCCATCACGACCGCCTTCGTCTCCGTGTACATTTCCAACGCCTCCTTGCCCATCTCGCGGCCCCAGCCGGACTGCTTGTAGCCGCCGAAGGGCAGGGACGCGTCGAACACGTTGTAGCAGTTCACCCACACCGTGCCCGCGCGCAACGCTCCGGCAATGCGATGCGCCTTCGAGAGGTCGCGCGTCCACACGCCGGCGGCGAGTCCGTACTGCGTGTCATTTGCG
Organism: Pedosphaera sp.; assembly: GCA_031380445.1. GTDB lineage: Bacteria > Verrucomicrobiota > Verrucomicrobiia > Limisphaerales > SIBH01 > JANNGC01. The sequence continues at coordinate 4,079 of JANNGC010000832.1, read as the reverse complement.
CGCCGGATCAAATCGTCGGTGTCGGTGAAAGATTCCGCGACGACCACGGGGCCGAAAATTTCCTCGCGCACCACGCTCATTGAGGGCTTCACATCCTTGAGCACCGTGGGCTGAACGAAGTAGCCGCGCTCGCCGTGCCGCCCGCCGCCCGCGACCACGCACGCGCCTTCCTGCTTGCCCGCCTGCATGAAACCGGTCACGCGGCGGAACTGTTCCTCCGAAACGAGTGGTCCCATCTGCGTGTCCGGGTGGAGGCCGTGGCCGATCTTGATCTTCTTCGCGTGCGCCGCGACGCCATCCACGACCTGATCAAAAATCTGTTTCTCAATCATCAGCCGCGAACCGGCGCAGCAGCACTGGCCGTGATTGAAGAAGATGGCGTTGGCCGCCCCCGCGATGGCCTGGTCAATGTCGCCTGCGTCCTTGAAGACGACGTTCGGTGATTTGCCGCCGAGTTCGAGGCTGACCTTTTTCAAGTTGCCCGCCGCCGCCTTCACGATCAGGCGGCCCACTTCCGTCGAGCCGGTGAACGCGACTTTGTCCACGTCGGGATGCGCGGCGAGCGGAGCGCCGGTCGTTTCGCCGTAGCCGGTCACGACGTTCAGCACGCCGGGCGGCAGGCCTGCCTCCTGCATCAGTTCGGCGAGGCGGAGCGCGGAGAGCGGCGTCTGCTCGGCGGGTTTCAAGACGACGCAATTGCCGGTAGCCAGCGCCGGACCGAGTTTCCACGCCGCCATGAGCAGCGGAAAATTCCACGGAATGATCTGCCCGATGACGCCGACCGGCTCGCGCAAGGTGAAGGCGTGAAAGCGCGCGCCCGGCGCATACGGCACGCTGATGGGAATCGTCTGCCCCTCGATCTTCGTGGCCCAGCCCGCCATGTAGTGAAAGAGATCGGCGGCGAGCGGCACGTCCGCGACGCGCGCGACGGCGCGAGGCTTGCCGTTGTCGAGCGATTCGAGTTCGGCCAGTTCGTCGGCGTGTTCGAGAATCAAATCACCGATGCGCCAGATCATTTTGCCGCGCTCGGAGGGCGTCATCGTCCGCCACGGGCCGGACTCGAACGCGCGCCGCGCCGCCTTGACCGCGCGGTTGATGTCCTCCGCTTGGCCGGACGCGCACTGCGCGATCTCGTCGCCGGTCGCGGGATTGAAGACGGGAAAAGTTTCGCCGCCGGAAGCGGGCACCCATTTCCCGTCGATGAGATTTTTCTTCGTGCCGCGCAGAAAGCTCTGCACTCGTGAACTGAGGGCGGGATGCGCAGGCGCGGCGTGGCCGTTTCCGTTGGCGCGCGCGGCGGTCACGCGCGATTTGGTCTTGATGGCTTTGGGCATGGAATTGTCCTTTGTTTTGTTGGTTGAATTTTCATCGTTGTCCCGCTGCCGCGCAGAAATTGCAAGCTCCCAGCCCGCAGAGTTGTTCGCCGGAGCGCAGCGTGACGCATTTTTTTGAAACCGGACGCCGCGCTGGGCGCGCGTTAAAAAATCTCTGCGCATTTACGTACCGCAGAAGCGGCAACTGCGCGGGCAACTTGCCACTTGCTTTGCCGGAAAGTTTGCGGCGAAGGTTTCATCAGCTTTTTCGCTATGAATCTGGCGGACATACTCAGTCCCGAACAAATCATCCCTGAACTCAGGGCGCAGGATCGCTGGGTGGCGATCGACGAACTGATCGAGAAACTCGTGGTCGCCGGCAAGATCAAGCCGGAGAACCGCGAGGCGATCACGGCGGTGGTGCGCAAACGTGAGACTTCCATGAGCACGGGCATCGGCTTCGGCATCGGCATCCCGCACGCGAGCACGGATTTGATCGGCGAAGTCGTCGGCGCGCTCGGGCGCTCGAAGGCGGGCGTGAATTTCGACGCGCTGGACAACAACCCGGTGAACTTGGTGATGCTCTTCCTCGTGCCGCAGGGCCATTTTCAAAAGCACCTGTCCACGCTCGCCGAGATCGCCAAGCTGCTGCACAAAAAAGAATTTCGTAAATCGCTCGAAGACGCTCCTGATGCTGCCGCGATGTTCCACGTCATCAAGTCCCAGTCAGGCACCAAAACTTAACCAGGCTTTCGAGAATCATGCTTCTGTATTTTCAGCCCGCGAAAGACGCCGATCAGCGGCGATGCTTCGTCGCCGAGCCAGCCGGGCAGGGCGGTGATTTCAGCGAACTGGACATGGACAGCATCTCGCTCACGTCTGCGGCAGATGAAGCCGGCACCACGGTCTGCGTTCACCTCTCGCCGTCGGTGACCTCGATCTACCTCGTCCTCGAATGATTCATCTCGGCATCGAACGCCGGCTGCGCGAAGCCGTCGCGCAGATTTTGCCGGACGCCAGCCTCTCCTCCGTGCAAGTCCGTCCGTGTCCTGATCCGAAGTTCGGTGATTACCAGAGCAACTCCCTCATGGCGCTGGCCAAGGAGCGGAAGATGAATCCGCGCCAGCTTGCGACCGACGTGCTGGCGAAACTGGACGTGAGCGACACTTGCGAGAAGGTGGAAATCGCCGGCGCGGGCTTCCTGAATTTCCGGCTGAAAGTTTCGGCGGTCGCGGAGGCGGTCATGTCCGCCGCGCGCGGTGAACATCTGTTCTTCAGCCCGTCCGCGCAGCCGCGCACCATCGTCATTGATTTCAGTTCGCCGAACGTCGCCAAGCCCATGCACGTCGGCCACATCCGCTCGACGGGCATTGGAGATGCGCTTCAGCGCGTCCTGCGGTTGCTCGGTCACAAGGTTGTTTCGGACAACCATATTGGTGACTGGGGGACGCAGTTCGGCAAGTTGTTGCTCGGCTGGAAACAAATTTTGGATCGCGCGGCGCTGGAGAAGGACGCCATCGCGGAACTGGAACGGCTCTACAAAACCATCAACGCCGAGTGCGACGCGAATTCCGCCCGACTCGAAGAAGCGAAGCAGGAACTCGTGAAACTCCAGGCCGGCGACGCGGACAACGTGGCCGTGTGGCAGGACATGATTCGCGTCTCGCAAGTCCAGTTCGATTCCATCTACGGGCGGCTGGGTGTGAAGTTCGACCACGCGCTGGGCGAGAGCTTCTACAATCCGTGGCTCGGCGAAGTCGTGAATGATTTGCTCGCGCGCGGCCTCGCCCGCGAGAGCGAGGGCGCGGTGGGTGTGTTCAGCGACGGCACGTTGCCGCCCAAGCAGGATCCGTTTCTCGTCAATCGCGATGGCGAGTGGGCGGCGGACCCCGCACTCGTCCGCAAGAGCGACGGTGGCTTCAACTACATGACCACCGATCTCGCCACGATTGATTACCGGCTGAAGACGTGGTCGCCGCACGAGATCGTTTACGTGGTGGACGACCGGCAGTCGCCCCACTTCCGCAAACTGTTCCTGACCTTTGCGCGCTGGCAGCCGGAAGCCGCAAAGCAGGTAAAGCTCGTTCACGTCGGCTTCGGGAAAATTCTCGGCGACGACGGCAAGCCCTTCAAAACCCGCAGCGGCGACACGGTGAAACTCGGCGACCTGCTCGACGAGGCGGAAGACCGCGCGCTGAAACTCGTCACGGAAAAGAATCCTGAAATGTCCGGGGCCGCGTGCCGTGAGATCGCCCGGGTCGTCGGACTCGGTGGCGTGAAGTATGCCGACCTGCTGCCGAACCGGCAGAGCGATTACGTGTTCAGTTGGGACAAGATGCTCTCCATGCAGGGCCACACCGCGCCGTATCTGCAATACGCCTACGCCCGTATCCGCTCGATCTTCCGCAAGGCCGGCGCGGACTCCCAACTCGCAGTCTCTCAACTCACCCTCGCCGCTCCCGAGGAACTGGCGCTCGCCAAGCACCTGCTCAACTTCGGTCTCACGCTCGAAGCGGTCACGGATGATTACCGCCCGAACCTGCTCTGCAATTATCTCTACGAACTCGCCGGCTACTTCGCGACGTTCTACGAGGCGTGCCCGGTGCTGAAAGCGGAAGGCGATGATCGCGCCGCCCGCCTGACGCTCTGCGATGTGACGGCGCGCGTGCTCAAGCAGGGGCTGGACGTGCTCGGCATCGAAGTGCTGGAACAGATGTAACGGAGCGCGGGCTTTCCAGCCCGCAGCAAGCCGCGCGGTGGTGTGGC
>JANNGC010000813.1:0-9283 GCA_031380445.1 Pedosphaera sp. | reverse complement strand
CGCAACATTCCCTACCTGCTCTGGCACGGGATGGCGACGCAGTGGTCGCGCAATCCGGCCAAATCACTCGACCGGGCGCTGGCCATCGCGCAACAGACGAAGCTGCCGCAACTCGCCGACTGGATTCACTGGTTCGCCGCCACGCAGGAGGGCGAGGCGCTGAACCGCGTAGTGAGTTCTTTGCAGAGTCTCGAAGGAGACGCGCTGCATCGACGGTTGGCCGGTCTGTGGCTCGCGATGGAACCGCGCGCGAACGTGCCGATGCCGAAGGCGTGGAACGCGATTGCGCCGGCGCTCTACACCTCGAAGCAGCCGTCCGTGCAACGGCTAGCCGAACGGCTGGCCGCATCCTTTGGCGACGCCACGGCCTTCCCGCGCCTGCGTGAAACACTCGCCAACACCAAGGCGGACAAGGCCGCGCGCGATCATGCCTTCGCGGTGTTGAGCCGAGCGCAGGAGCGCGCCTCGCTTCCGTCGTTTCTGTCCCTGCTTGATGACGCCGCGTTTCGCGCGCCCGCCATCAGCCTGCTCGCGCGCTTCGACACGCCGGAGATTTCCGCCGCACTGGTTCAAGGTTTCAAAGACTTCAAGCCCGCCGAACGCGCCGCCACGCTGGACGCGCTCACGGCCCGGCCGACTTACGCCATCGCGCTGCTGGATGCGATGGCCACAGGGAAAGTGCCGCGCGATCAGCTGACGGCGTTTCATGTCACGCGATTGGTGAATTTGAAGAATACGGAAGTGGACCAGCGCGTCGTCGCGATCTGGGGCCGCATCAACAAGACCCCGGCAGAGCAGCAGACGCAGATCGCGAAACTGGAAAAAGTTTTCACCGAGGCGCCGCTCTGGGCCTACAGCGCGAACGCCGGACGCCAGCATTTTCAAAAGCTCTGCATGCCCTGCCATCGCCTCGGCAACGAAGGCACGCCACTCGGGCCGGAACTGACGGGCGCGGGCAAGCACGGCATCCGCTATTTCCTCGAAAACGTCATCGATCCAAACGCCGTCATCGGCACCGATTTCCAGGTGACCACGGTGGAGACGAAGGATGATGAAACCATCTCGGGGTTGCTCACCGGCGAAACGCCCAGCGCGCTCACGCTGCGGACCACCAGCGGCGAGACGGTGATTCCGAAGGCGACGATCAAGCAGCGCAGCACCGCCGATAAATCGCTCATGCCCGAGGGGCTTTTGGAATCACTCGGCGAGCGTGAACAAATCGAGCTGTTGAAATTTCTGACGACGAATTGACAGCCCTGGCGGGCGGCGTTTTTTATCTGCCGCCTTTTCAACCGCCCACCCGCGCGCGTAACGTCGTCGCCGTGATGCAAAACTTTTTCCCCCTCGCGCGCCGTGGGTTCGCGCTCGGTTTCGTCGCGGCCTTGCTCGTGAGTTGCGGCGAGAAGAAACCCGTGGGCGGCGGCGCGACCGTTCAGGACGCCCCGCTGCCCGAGCCGCCCTACGTTTCCAAATGCGAACCGGGCGTGCGCGGCGGGCGGCTCGTCATCGCGCAGCTCGGCGATCCGAAAACCTTCAACCCCATCACCGCCAACGAGACTTCTTCCACCGATGTGCTGTTCCGCATGTTCGCCGGGTTGACCGCCGTGGACGTGCCGTCGCAGACGTTCACGCCCGCGCTCGCCGAGTCGTGGACCGTGGGCGCGGACAACAAGACCTGGACGTTCAAGCTGCGCAAAAATCTCCGCTGGAGCGACGGCCAACCGCTCACGGCGGACGACGTGGTCTTTACCTACAACGAACTCATCTACAACAGCAACTGGGTGAGCGTGCTGCGCGACGCGGTGCAGATTGATGGCAAGGATTTCGCCGTCACGAAGGTAGACGACCTCACCGTGCAGATTGTGACGCCGGACATTTACGCGCCGTTCCTCCAGTTCGCCGGCGCAGGCGTGTACATCATGCCCAAGCACAAGTTGCAGGACGCGTTGGCGCAGAAAAGTTTCGCCTCGGCCTACGGCGTGAACGCGAAGCCGGAAGATGTTGTGGGCAGCGGCCCGTATCGTTTGAAGCAGTTCAAGTCCGGCGAACTCACCGTGCTGGAGCGCAACCCACACTACTTCGCCGTGGACGCCAAAGGCACGCGCCTCCCGTACCTAGACGAAATTATTTTCACCTCCACGCCGGATCAGAACGCGCAGAGCCTGCGCTTCCTCGCGGGCCAATCGGACGTGCTGGAATTTGTGCGCCCCGAGGAAATTGACCGCTTCAAGGGCGAGGCGGCGAAGGGGAAATTCCAGTTGCTCGACATCGGTCTCGCCAGCGAGCGCGACTACATCTGCTTCAACCAGAACACGAACGTGAATCCGAAGACCGGAAAACCGTATCTCGATCCGGTGAAGCAGAAGTGGTTTCTGAACACGAAGTTTCGCCAGGCGGTTTCTTTCGCCATTGATCGTCCGGCGATCATTCGCGCCGCGCTCTCCGGCTACGGGGAGCCGAATTACAATTACGCCACGCCCGGCTCGCACTGGCTGAACACGAACATCACCACCTATCCGCACAACCCGGAGAAGGCGCGCGCGCTGCTCAAAGAGATCGGCATGATTGACCGCAACAACGACGGCCTCGTGGAGGACAGCGCTGGGAACACCGTCGAGTTCGTGATGATCTCGAACACTGGCAACACGCGGCGCGAGAAGTCGTCAGTCATCATCCAGCAGGATCTCAAGAAGATCGGCATCAACCTGGTGTGGCGGCCCGTGGACTTCAACACGCTGGTGGACAAGACGAGCACCTCGTTCGACTTCGACTGCTTCTCGCTCGGCTGGGGCGGTGGCCCGCCCGACCCGACCTACGGCATGAACGTGGTGCTCTCGACCGGCTTCACGCACACTTGGTTTCCGCAGCAGAAAATTCCCGCGAGCGACTGGGAGGCGCGCATGGATTTCCTGATCAGCGCGCAGCTCAAGACGCTCGACCTCGAGCAGCGCCGGAAGTTTTATCACGAGGTGCAGGTGATTCTCGCCGAGCAGCAGCCGATGATTTTCCTCGCCTCCATGCGCGCCTTCTCCGCCGTACGGAATGACATGAAGAACGTCCGCGCCAGCACGCTCGATCCGAACCGCGTGCTGTGGAACATCGAGGAAGTGTGGTTGCAGAAGTAGCCGGAAAAATATCCGGCGTAACTGCGGGGTGATAATCCCGTTTCCACTGGTGAACAGGTTCGCCATGAGAAATCGGACACACGCAGCAGCAACAACGAAGGCTTGGATCGCCCTGTCCGCCCGAACCGAATCCGCACCCGCTGAGAACCCGCCCCGGTTCTCATGGCCGGGCGGACTCGGCGGTCCGCGCTCCGAGTTTCGCATTGCCGCCCCGGAGGAATTCCGCTACACCATCTCCACGCTCGACCCAAACAAACTGGCCGCGAAAGCACGGCCAAAAACTTTTTCAAATCACCATGAAAACCTTCTCGTTCGCCCGTCCGTTGTGTCCTGTGACCGGCCCGGCCCGGTTGGACACCATGCTTACGTCCGTTCGCAACAACCATGAACCGCTTATGAAAACACTCCACCCACTCCGGCGCCTCCGGGCGCTGCTCGCCCTCGGACTCGCCGCGCTCGCGCCTTGCCTGTGCGCGCAGATCACCATTCCGGGGGCCGATGGCTCGGATGGCGCGCTGAACATCACCGTCAGCACCAACATCGACCTGAGCCGGGCGGTGACCGGCGTGTGGGACGCGAACAACGCGGCCAACGCCGGCAAGGGCATCTACGATCCCGCCAAGTGGGCCGTGGTGTTCAAGTATTCCTCGGTCAACATCGCCGTCGGGGCCACGGTCACGTTCTCCAATCATCCCAGCCGCGCGCCGGTGGTGTGGCTGGTCAGCGGGAATGTCACGATTGCCGGGGTTGTGAATTTGGATGGCGCCGCCGGCGGCTTTGGCACAGCCAGTCTTCCTGATGGGGGGCCGGGGGGATTCCGAGGTGGCGCACGATCTCAAAATGGCCTGGGTGCATCCTCCGGATTTGGTCCCGGTGGTGGGGCAGAGTCAGCTTTTGGACAGTATGGCGCTGGTCAGCTTTTGAGTTACGGAAATGCTCAAATTGTGCCCTTGATTGGTGGGTCAGGCGGAGCAGGCACCGGTAACAACGGAGGCGGCGGAGGTGGTGCTTTTCTTATTGCCGCCTCGGGTGTTATTTCATTGTCAGGCACCGTGAGTGCAAAGGGTGGTGTATCAGGTTACAACGGAAGTGGTGGTGCGGTTCGGCTGGTTGCCGATCAGATTCTGGGAACAGGCCGTATTGACGCAACTGGCGTGAACGTCGGGCGGATTCGCCTTGAAGCCAACGTGGTGAGCCAGTCATTGGACGTAGCGCCAATCACGCAGGGAGTGTCTCCCAATCCGGTGGTGTTGTGGCCGGCCACCAACGCCCCCACCGTTCGCGTGGTCTCCGTCTTCGGCCAGAACGCTCCCAGCGATCCCCGATCCATCTTGGAAAATAATCCAGCCGACGTGAATGTGGCCACGACCAATTCCGCCACCGTCCTGCTGGAGACAAAAAACTTTCCCCCGACCGGTGTCGTGAAAGTGTTCGTGAAACCCCGCAACGCGGTGCAGACCACCTATCAGGCCGCGTGGGTCAGCGGCACCACCAACGTCTCCACCTGGCAGGTGCAGCACGTCTTCCTGCCCGGCTATGCCGTCATTCAGGCGCGGGCCGTGGCGCAATGATCGCATGGCGAAACCCGGTTCCAATCCCTCGAACAGCATGAACTCTGGCGAACAACTGAGCGCGGCGCTCCCGGGCGGCGAACTCGCGTTCGCGGGTCGGTTGCCAGCCCGTCGTTCGGCCCTCGCGGAGCGAGGTCGTGAAGGTAGCCGTGGGCTTCAGCCCACGGACACAACGGGAGGATTGTTTAGTAGCGGAGCGACGGTTGAAAACTAGAACATAGAGCAAGCGCAGGTCAGGCGTCGCGACGCGACGCGATCCATCACCGCTCGCATCCGTGGGCTGAAGCCCACGGCTACCTTCATGTGGTCGCTCCGCGACACATCCCGACGGCTGATGGCCTTGGCGGCGCTGCTTGCGCTGGCTTGCTCCGCCCTCGCCCAGGGCGACACCAACGCCGAAGCCATTTCCCGCGAGGTCAGCGTGTTCAATCTGGGCGAGGAGCCTGGGCAGATCGAAGCCATTTCCCGCGAAGTGAGCGTGCTCAATTTCTCCGGGCTGACCAATCAGCCGCCACTCATCCTCGGCCAGCCCGCGAGCCAGACCAACCTCGTGGGCCAGACGGTCACGTTCAACGTGGTCGCGAACGGCACGGAATCGCTCAGTTACCAGTGGTGGAAGGACGGCGGGTTGTTTGGCGGGGCCACGAACCCGGACTTCACCCTGCCAAATGTCCAGGGCGCGCAGCGCGGGAACTACTCCGTGGTGGTGAGCAATTCCTGGGGCAGTGCGACCAGCACCGTGGCCACGCTGTCCGTGCCCACGCTCGAACTCGCGACTTTGGGCCGGGGGACCACCGCGGCCAGCCCGCCAGGGCCGGCGTATTTCCCCGGCCAGCAAGTCGCGCTCACGGCCACGCCGTACCGTTACTACGCGTTCGTGGGCTGGTCCGACGGGAACACAAACAACCCGCGCACCATCGCCATCGGCGTGAGCAACAGCCTCTTCACCGCCATCTTCACCAACACGGTTCCGCTGGAACAGTTGACCATCGGTGGAGTCACTCGCATCGCGCCCTTCGGTACGCCGGTGGTCTTGTTGAACGGGCAGTTCTATTCCAACAACGTGGTGGTGACGACCAACGGCGCTTCGTTTCAGGCGACGATGCAAAGCAGCATTCCCAACCCGCTCATCTACTACCAGGTGGACGGCACCGACCCGGCCACTCAGGAGCACGAGTACAGCGGGCCTTTCAACGTGACGGCACCCTTCTCGATTCGCATGGTGGCTTACAGCGATGATTTCATTCAGTCCGCCGAGGCCGATCCCGTGGTGAGCCTGAGCGTGACGACGGCGGGCGGCGGGAGTGTCAGCAACTTCATCCAGGTCGATCCATTCACCGGCGCTCCGACGGCGACGCTCACCGCCAATCCGTTGCCGGGTTGGACGTTCATGAATTGGGCGGGCGATGGCAGCGGAACCAACTCGTTCCTCACCATCGCGATGGACGGCCCGAAATCCGTGCAAGCGATCTTCGGCACCACGCTCACGACTTCCGGGGCCGGACTCGTGCAACGGCAACCCGCGCTCACGCTCTATCCCTACGGCTCGACCGTGCGCCTGACCGCCGTGCCGACTAATGCCACGACCTACTTCCGTTCCTGGGGCGGCGATGCGTCCGGCCAGTCCCTCAACCCGCTGAATTACGTCGTCACGAAGGCCAGCACCAATGTCAGCGCCGCGTTCCTCGGGCTGGGAGCCAACCGTTCGCTCACCGTGCTCATCAACGGCGACGGCAACGTGACCAAAGCGCCGCAGCAATCGAACTACGCGCACAACGCCAGCGTGACGCTCACGGCGGTCACCAATGCGGGACAGCTTTTCCTGAACTGGAGCGGCGACACGAACTCCACGGCGAACCCGCTGGCGCTGTTCATGAACACGAACAAGACGGTGACGGCGCTCTTTGCTCCTGTCGGGCCGCCGGTCATCACGGCCCAGCCGCAGAGCCTGACGGTCAACCGCGATTCCAACGCCACGTTCACAGTCAGCCTTACGGTCGGCGCGACGCCGGCTTACCAATGGTTCCACGCTGGCACCAATCTCCCCGGCGCGACGGGTGCGACGCTGAACTTCGCCAGCGCGCAGAAGGCCGACGGCGGCAGCTACCAAGTGGTCGTCACGAACATTTTCGGCAGCGTCACCAGTTCCGTCGCGGTGCTGACGGTGAATCTTCCCTACACGTTCATCACCATCGCCGGCGTGGCTCAGCAGATTGGCAACGCGGACGGGACGGGGAGTGCGGCGCGGTTCAACTATCCTTCCAGCGTAGCCGTTGACACCTCAAACAACCTTTATGTGGCGGACCCGGTCAACTACACCGTCCGCAAAGTGACACCGGCGGGAGTAGTGACAACCCTGGCCGGACTGGCAGGCAATTCTGGCACCGTGGACGGGACGGGAACTGTCGCGCGTTTTAATTATCCTGTCGGCGTGGCGGTGGACAGCGCGGGCAACATTTATGTGTCGGATCAAGCCAGTCGGCTCCGGAAAGTGACGCCAGCGGGGGTGGTGACGACGCTGACCGCAGGGTTTTACTTTCCGCAGGGCGTGGCGTTGGATGCTTCAAACAACGTCTATGTGGCCGAGCAAGCCCACACGATTCAGAAAGTAACGCCGGCGGGGGTGGTGACAACCCTGGCCGGACTGGCGAATATTGCTGGCAGCGTGGATGGAACGGGAAATGTCGCGCGGTTTTTCGGTCCCTTGGGCGTGGCTGTGGACAGCGCGGGCTATGTCTATGTGGCCGATCCAGGTAACCGCACTATTCGGAAGATGACGGCGACTGGTGTGGTGACGACGCTGGCTGGACTGGCCGGCAGTTCTGGCAGCGCGGACGGGACGGGAACGGTCGCGCGGTTGAACTCTCCTGAGGGCATGGCGGTGGACAGTGCGGGCAACCTCTACGTGAGTGAGGCCGTCAACGCTACGATTCGGAAAATCACACCGGACGGAGCAGTCACCACGATCGGTGGAACGTTGGGCAGTACTGGCAGCGCGGACGGGACCGGAAGTGCCGCGCGGTTTTATCATCCCGCCGGTGTGGCGGTGGACGCAGAGGGCAACCTCTACGTGGCCGATCAAATCAACCAGACCATCCGCAAAGGCATTCTTGACTACGGGCAGCCGATCATCTCCAGCCAGCCGCAGAGCCAGACGGTGGTCGCGGCGGCGGCCGTCACGCTGTCCGTCACCAACTTTGGTGCGTTGCCGGTGGCTTACCAATGGCTGTTCAACGGGACGAACCTCGCGGACGCAACCTCGACCACACTCAACATCGCCAGCTTTCAAGCGACCAACGTCGGTTCGTATTTTGTCGTGGTGTCGAATGTTTATGGCAGCGCAACTTCGGTCGTCGCGGTGCTGACGTTGCCACCGAACACCAACCAGCCGCCCACCGTCGCCATCACGAGTCCAGACGAGGGCGCGAGTTTCACCGCGCCGGTCAACATCGGCCTGAGCATCAGCACGAGCGACGCGGACGGGAGCGTGACGCAAGTCACCTTCTTCGCAGGAGCGACGTTGCTGGGCCGGGTCACCAATGCGCCGTTCAACTTCACCTGGACGAATGCGCTGGTGGGCAGCCACAGCCTCACGGCGGTGGCCACGGATGATGGCGGACTCACCGCCACTTCCTCGAACGTGAACATCACGGTGCAGACGGCGGTGCCGGTGGTGGACCTGACCAGTCCGACGAACGGCAACACGTTCCTCGCGCCCGCCAACATTCTCCTGCGCGCGGTGGTGTCGGACGCGGACAGCTCGGTGGCCTGGGTGGATTTCTTCAACGGCGGCACGCTGGTCGGTTCGGTCACGAATCCGCCGAACCAGCCGACGTTCCAGATGACGTTGAGCAACGTGGGGGCGGGCGGCCATGCCTTCGCCGCCGTGGCGCATGACGCGTTCGGGCCGGTGGTCGCGTCGGGCACGAACAGCGTCACTGTCACGAGCATCGCCACGAACCCGCCGGTCTTCTCGTGGAGCAACACGCTGGTCGAAGTGGGCGAGGCGGCGGGATCCATCACGCTGCATGTGTTCAAGAGCGCGGACAGCGCGCAGGTGCCGGCGGACATCGGGTTTCATCCGCAGAGCGCGTCGGCGGACACGGCGGACTTCACGCCGCCGGGCTTCAGCCAGTTGAGCTTCGGCGTGGGCGAAACGGTGAAGCCGATCACGATCTCGATCGTGAATGACACGCTCGTCGAGTCGAACCACTTCTTTTTCCTGGTGCTCGACTTGATCGCGGGTTCGATCAGCGGCGCGGCGGAGGCGCGCATCACGATCCTTGATGACGACGTGCCGGGCACGAACTCGGTCTTCACGCGCGTCGCGCCGAACGCGCTGCCGTCGCCGCTCGGGACGTTGCGCGTGAATTTGTCGCCGACGAACGTGGGGCAATGGCGCTTTGTCTGGGAGAACTCGTGGCACGATGGCGGCGCGTCGGTCGCGGGTTTGCCGCCGGGCAATTACGAAATCCAGTTCAAGCCGGTGAGCGGCTATGTCGAGCCGCTGGCGACCTACGTGGCGGTGATCACGAACACGTTGAACGCCTACTCGTTCGTTTATTCCAACACCGCCGCGCCGCAGCT
>JANNGC010000742.1:0-2771 GCA_031380445.1 Pedosphaera sp. | reverse complement strand
TGCTCAAGTGCGAATTCTTCAATCCCCTCGGAAGCGTTAAAGACCGGATCGGCATGGCCATGATCGAGGACGCGGAGAAACGCGGCGTGCTCACGAAGGACACCGTGATCATCGAGCCGACGAGCGGCAACACGGGCATCGCGCTGGCCTTCGTGGCGGCGGCGAAGGGCTACAAAATCATTCTCACCATGCCCGAGACGATGTCGCTGGAGCGCCGCACGCTGCTCGCGATGCTCGGCGCGAAGCTGGTGCTCACACCCGGCGCGGAGGGCATGAAGGGCGCAATCGCCAAGGCCGAGGCGCTGGCGAAGGAAACGCCGAACGCGTGGATTCCGCAGCAGTTTGAAAATCCGGCCAACCCGGCCATTCACATGAAGACTACGGCGGAAGAAATCTGGGCGGACACGGACGGCGCGGTGGACATTTTCGTCGCCGCCGTCGGCACCGGCGGCACGATCACGGGCTGTGTGGAAGCGCTCAAGCCGCGCAAGCCATCCTTCACCGCCATCGCGGTCGAGCCGAAGGATTCACCGGTCATTTCGCAGACGCTCTCCGGCCAGCCGGTGAAGCCCGGCCCGCACAAGATTCAAGGCACCGGCGCGGGCTTTGTGCCGAAGAATTTGCATCTCAAGGACAGCGCGGGAAATCCGCAAATCGTCGAGTGCGTGCAGGTGTCGAACGACGACGCCTTCGCGATGGCCCGCCGTCTGGCGAAGGAGGAAGGTTTGCTCGTCGGCATTTCCACGGGCGCGAACGTCATCGCCGCGCTCGAAATCGCGCGCCGTCCCGAGAACAAGGGCAAGGTCATCGTGACCGTGGCCTGCTCGACCGGCGAACGCTACCTGAGCACCGCGCTCGCGGCGGAGGCGAAGGCGGAAGTGGGCGGCTAATTTTCAGTTCAACCATGCCGCCGCCGCGGTGTTGGAACGAACATGCAATTCGTGGGCATCGTTCTGTTTTCCATCGCGGCGGCGGTTTTTTATGGCGTCGCGCATGACCAAGTCACGGCGCGCGTCTGCATCGAGTATTTCACCATCGGGCATCCACCGGTTTTCAAGACGACTTCTCCCACTTTGCTCGCGCTGGGTTGGGGTGTGCTCGCGACGTGGTGGGTGGGGCTTTCGCTCGGCGGGTGCCTAGCGTGCGCGGCGCGGGTGGGAACGTGGCCGCGCCTGACGGTTCGCGAACTCATTCGCCCGACGCTCGCCTTGCTGCTGGTCATGGGAATGGCCGCCGGGTTCTTCGGCTGGCGCGGTTTCGTGCGGGCGGAATCTGGGGAGGTGAAACTGCCCTTGACGCTGTTCGCCTCCGTACCCCCGGAGAAGCACGCCGCCTTCATCGCCGACTGGTTCGCCCACACCGCGAGTTACGCGACGGGCGGGTTGGGCGGACTGAGTTTGTGCCTGTGGACATTACGAAAACGCCGGCAGGCCATGAAAAATAAGTAGTTGCACGCGCCCGGAGTTTCCCCTTTATTCACGCCCGTTGAAGGTCCAGCCGCGGCGCACTTGTTCAGGCGCCCGGTTTTCCAAAAGTTCATAATTCATTGGGTTCTGGTTTTCTGGCTCTTCATCAACACAACATATGAGTAACGCCCCACAAGGCACCGCCCAGCAGGGTCATTCTCCTGCCGGCCAATCCCAACCCGCCAATGGCGGAGCCGAACTCGGCTCAGGATTCCTGGAAATTTCGGAAAAAGGTTTCGGCTTTCTGCGCTCGCACGAACAGCATTTCTCGCCGAAGCCCTCGGACATTTTTGTCACGCCGGACACGATCAAACGCAGCTTCCTCCGCGAAGGCGCGCTCATCGAGGGCTACTTGAATCCGCCGCATCGCGGCAGCAATCCGCAGCTCAAGACGGTGGAGAAGGTCAACGGGATGCTCTTCAACGACTACACCAAGGCCTCGCGCTTCGAGAATCTCACGACCATTGATCCCATCGAGAAGTTCAACCTCGAAACGTCCCCCGACCAGCTTGAGCCTCGCGTCATTGACATCGTGACGCCCATTGGCAAAGGCACGCGCGGCATCATCGTCGCGCCGCCGCGCACGGGCAAAACGACCATTCTCAAACAGATTGCCAACGCCATCACCACGAACCATCCCGACGTTCACGTCATGGTGCTGCTCATTGATGAGCGGCCCGAGGAAGTCACGGACTTCCAGCGCTCGGTGAAGGCCGAGGTCGTGGCCTCCTCGAACGATCAGGAACTGGAAACGCACGTCCGTCTCTCGCGCTTCATGATCGAGCGTTGCCGTCGCGAAGTGGAGGCGGGCAAGGACGTGTTCGTGCTGCTCGACTCGCTGACCCGCGTGGCCCGCGCCTACAACTCCGTCCACGGCGGCAGCGGCCGCACGATGACCGGCGGCGTGGACGCCCGTGCGCTGGAAATCCCGCGCAAGATGTTCGCCTCGGCGCGCAAGATCGAGAACGGCGGCTCGCTGACCATCATCGCCACGGCGCTGGTGGACACCGGCAGCCGTATGGACGAGCTGATTTTCCAGGAGTTCAAAGGCACGGGCAACATGGAGCTGATCCTCGACCGCAAGCTTTCCGAGCGCCGCCTGTTCCCGGCCATTGACATCCCGAAGAGCGGCACGCGCAAAGAGGAAAAACTCTACGCGCCCAAGAACATCGAGGCCGTGCGCAAGCTGCGCCGCATGATGGTGGACTTGAACCCCGTCGAGGCGATGGAGACGCTCACCGCCGCGCTCAAGAAGCACAAGACGAACGACGAATTGCTGGCGAAACTGCTCTGAGGAAATCTCAA
>JANNGC010000711.1:0-3018 GCA_031380445.1 Pedosphaera sp. | reverse complement strand
GGGCCGGTGGTGATCAGCGAAGTCATGTATGCGCCCAGCAACCGGATTTTTTTTATTTTCACCAACGGCTTTAACCAACCCGTTTACGATCAGAATCCCGACGACGAATTCATCGAGTTGCGGAACACCAGCAATCAATCTGTGCCGCTCTACGACCCCGCTTTTCCCCCCAACCGCTGGCGGCTCCAGAACGCCGTGCAGTATGTCTTTCCGCTGACCAATCTCGCGGCCAACTCCTTCTGTCTCATCGTGGGCTTCACGCCCACCAACGGGCCGACGCTCACGAAATTCCGCAGCGTCCATCAGGTTCCGACCAATGTCCCGATCTTCGGACCGTGGGCCGGACGTCTCGAAGACAACGTGGGCGCGGTGGAACTGTATCAGCCCGGTTCGGGCGCGAACCCGGTCCCGTACTATCGCGTGGACAAAGTGAAGTATGGCGCGGCCTACTCCGACCGCGTGCCGCGCTGGCCCCTGACCTTGAACGGCGCGTCCTTGCAGCGGAGAGACGTGCTGAGGTTTGGCAATGACCCCTTGAACTGGGCGGCGGTCACGCCCGCCACGCCCGGCACTAACGCGTCGACCTCGATTGTGGACACGGATTT
Organism: Pedosphaera sp.; assembly: GCA_031380445.1. Classification (GTDB taxonomy): domain Bacteria; phylum Verrucomicrobiota; class Verrucomicrobiia; order Limisphaerales; family SIBH01; genus JANNGC01. The sequence continues at coordinate 2,413 of JANNGC010000711.1, read as the reverse complement.
CGACGGCCTTCCCGACGTGTGGGAGATTCGCTACGGCTTCAATCCGACCAATGCGGCGGACGCCACGCTCGATCCTGACCTAGACCTGTTCAGCAACCTCGGAGAATTTCTGGCCGGCACCAATCCGACGAACGCGCTCAGCGTGTTGCGCGTTGGTGGAGTCGCTCCGCCGTCTCCAGGGTACGAGGCGGCCCTGCAATTCTTCGCCTATTCCAATGCGACCTACCGGGTGGAATACCGGAACCAGCTTGGTGCTCCTTGGCTGAAACTGAGTGATGTTTACCCTGCTCCATACGACCGCATGGTTGACGTTATTGACTATGAAACGGACGATTTCAACGGAGAGCAGCGCTACTACCGCGTCCTGGCCCCGGCCACGAATTGAACGTCAACGCCAGCAGGCCTCTGCTTCAAAGTACAAAGTTCAAAGTTCGACTGTTCAAGGTTCAAAGTTCCGCCTCACCGCCTCGGGTGCGTCTCGCCCTATCCATGAAAGTCCGGCTGGCTGTCGCGGGTCATTTGGCAGACGTTGCAGGAATGATTGAGTGGCATCACAAGACGTTCCGGCGGTTCGCGCTGGTCACAGCCTGCTGGCTTGCGCTGGGCGCGCTGCTTGTCGCAGCCGAGGCGGAGCGCAAGACCGTCGTGGTGCTGGGCGACAGCATCGCGGCGGGCTATGGCGTGGAGGCGGGAGAATCATTTCCCGACCTGTTGCAGAAGCGCATCGCGGAGAAAAAGCTGCCTTGGGAAATCGTGAACGCGGGCGTGAGCGGCGACACCACGGCGGGCGGCGTGCGCCGGATGCCGTGGCTGCTCAAGCGGCGCGTGGATGTGCTGCTCGTCGAACTCGGCGGCAACGACGGCTTGCGCGGACTCGCGCCGGAGCAGACGCGCGCGAACTTGGAGAAAATTATCGCCCTCGCCCGCGAGAAATATCCGGACGTGAAGATCATTCTCGCCGGGATGCAAATGCCGTCGAACATGGGCGCGGACTACACGAAGAAGTTCAGCGCGCTCTTCGCCGAAGTGGCGCGCGAGCAGAGGACGGGGCTGATTCCCTTCGTGCTGGAAGGCGTGGGCGGCAAGGCGGAACTGAACCAGCCGGATCGCATTCACCCAAATCCCGAGGGCCACAAGATCGTGGCGCAGAATGTGTGGGCCGTGCTGGAGCCGGTGCTGTTGGCGAAGAAGAGTCCGTGACAAGAACGGTCACTTCCCGCCGCGCGCCTTCGCGTAGCCCGGCTTGATCACGTCGTAGATCAAACGCAGCCGATCATCAAAAGGCAGGAACGCGCTCTTGATGGCGTTAAGCGTGACCTTCTCCAGGTTCGCGAGGGTGAAGCCAAACTCCTCGACCGCGATGGCAAACTCCTTGGTCATCGTGGTGTCGCTCATCAATCGGTCGTCGGTGTTCAGCGTGACGCGGAAGCCGCGGTCGAAATACATCTTGAACGGATGCTCGCGCAGCGAACGCACCGAGCCAGTGTGAACGTTGCTCGACACGCACATCTCCAGAGGGATGCGCCGGTCGAGGACATATTGCGCCAGCGTGCCGAGCTTCACGATCTTGCCGTTGAGGATGGTCATGTCGTCGGTAAGCCGTGTGGCGTGACCGAGCCGGTGTGCGCCGCAGAATTGCAGCGCCTGCCAGATGCTCGCGACACCAAAGGCTTCGCCTGCGTGCAGTGTGGAATAAAAATTTGCGCGCTGAATGGCGGCGAAGGCTTCGGCGTGTTTCTTCGGCGGATGCCCGGCTTCCTCGCCCGCGAGATCGAAGCCGACGACGCCGTTGCTGCGGAAGTTGATGGCGAGTTCTGCTGCTTCCAGCGAGTCCGAGCGGTCGCGCATCGCGCAGATGATGAGTCCCCACTTCACGCCATACTTCTCCTGCCCGCGCCGCAAGCCGTCCAGCACCGCGCCCACGATGGCTTCGTCCGTCAGCCCGCGCTCGCGATGAAAGCACGGGGCGAAGCGCACCTCGGCATAGACCACGCCGTCATGGAACATGTCCTCGATAAACTCGAAGGCCACGCGCTCCAGCGCGGCGCGCGTCTGCATGACGCCGATGGTGTGCTGGAAACCTTCGAGGTAGAGCGGGAGCGAGCCGCGGTTCGCGCCGCGAAAAAACCACGCGGCCAGTTCCTTCGCGTCGGCGGTCGGGAGGCCGGTGTAATTTTCCGCCTGCGCCAGATCAATGACGGTCTGCGGACGCAGGCCGCCGTCGAGATGTTCGTGGAGCAGGACTTTCGGCAGTTCTTGGAGATTCATCGCCATGAGCTTTCTTCCTCCGGCGCGCGCGGGGCTGCAAGTTAAATTCTCGGGTGAGGGCATGAAAGATTTGCCTAGGGACTGCTGAACGCGAAGGAGTTTCTCCTCCGCCCGTGATTCGTCCGGTCGGGCCGCGTTGCGCGCG
>JANNGC010000691.1:0-25272 GCA_031380445.1 Pedosphaera sp. | reverse complement strand
GTTGTCGAGCGAGGGACTCGGAAGGTGGTGTTCTCCTTTGACGGAGCGCGGGTTTTTAAACCCGCAGCCATGTGAAACGGAGAACGGTGCCGGCAAGTTCTTCCGCTCTCGACGTAAGAACATTGCTGCGGGCTGGAAAGCCCGCGCTCCATGCCGCCCGCTACCTCGCCGCCGGCGTGCGCTGCGCCGGGCCGGGATCCACGCCGTTCGTCGGCTGCACCAGTGCGAACTCGTCGTTGTCCTGCAATTCCTTCTTCAGCCGCGCGAGTTCTTTTTTCAGTTTGGCAATCTTACTCTTCTGCGCCGGGTCTTCGTAGATGTTCCGCAGCTCGCGCGGGTCGCGCTTGAGGTCATAGAGTTCCCACTGATCTTTTTTCCAGTAGTGGATGAGCTTGTGCGTGAGCGTGCGGACGCCGTAGTGCGCGGCGGTCTGGTGATCGCCGGGGTCGTGATAGTAGCGGTAATACATGCTCTCGCGCCAGCCCCACGGGTGCTTGCCCTTCAACAGCGGCACAATACTTTTGCCCTGCATGTCCGCCGGCACGGGCAGGCCCGCCAGTTCCATGAAGGTCGGCGCGAAGTCGGTGTTGAGGATCATCTCGTCCTGCACCGAGCCGGGCTTGATCAGCGCGGGCCAGCGGACGAGGAACGGCATCTTCAACGACTCGTCGTACATGAACCGCTTGTCGTACATCCCGTGTTCGCCGAGGAAGAAGCCTTGGTCGCTCGTGTAAATGACCAGCGTGTTCTCGCGCAGGCCGTTCGCGTCGAGCCAGTCGAGCACGCGACCCACGTTGTCGTCCACGGACTGCACGCAGGCCAGGTAGTCCTGCATGTAGCGCTGATATTTCCAGCGGTTCAATTCGTCGCCGCGCAGCACGTTCGTCTTTCCGTCCACGACGAGTTCCACTTCGGTGGGCTTTTGATTCAGCCATTGATTGCGGGGCTGGCCGGTCAGTTCCGCCGGCGGCTCCAGTTTCAGATCGCGCCTCGTCAGGTCATCGAACACGCGCTGCTGGTTCTCCTTCATCGCGTCCGTGCGCGTGCGGTAGTCGTCGCGCAGCGTCGCCGGCTCGGGGATAAACTTGTTCGCGAACATCGCCTTGTGTTTGTCCGACGGCTCCCACGGGCGGTGCGGCGCCTTGTGATGCGACATCAGGAAGAACGGCTTGTCCTTGGGGCGGTTCTTCAGAAAATCAATCGAGAGGTCGGTGATGACATCGCTCGCGTAACCGCGCGCGACCACGCGGCCTTCAGGCGTGAGCAGGGCCGGATCGTGATACAGCCCCTGCCCCGGCAGCACGGCCCACTGATCGAAGCCCGTCGGGTCGCTGCCGAGATGCCACTTGCCGATCATGCCGGTGTAATAACCGGCGGCCTGCAAATACTTCGCGACCGTGGGCTGTGAACCATCGAAACGGTTGAAGACCGGCGTGCCGTTCTTGTGGCTGTATTTGCCGGTGAGAATCGTCGCGCGGCTCGGCGTGCAAATGGAGTTGACCACGAAGCAGCGGTCGAAGCGCATCCCTTCCTTCGCGATACGGTCGAGGTGCGGCGTCTGGTTGACCACGCTGCCGTAGGCGCTGATGGCGTGCGCCGCGTGGTCGTCCGTCATGATGAAGAGGATGTTCGGACGCGCGGGCGCGGCGGCGTGAGCGAGCGCGGCGCAGGCGAACGTCAGCGCGAGGAAAAGAGTATGGGAGTTCACGCGCGGAAGATTCGGAGCGCGGGGGAATCTGTCGAGGAAGTTTTCGGCGGAGGAACGTCCGTCACGACGCGCCAATTCGGAAGTTACAAGGCAACGCCGTACAACACAGCAGCACCAATCCCAACCAGCAGATGGATCGCAGCAATACGAGTCACCAGCCATCTGGTGTCATCTTCCCAAACCCATCGCCAGGCGTAGAAAGCCGCGTAGAGGAAAAATTGGGAGAGTCCAAGCGCCAGCGCCCACTTTTCACCACCATGCTTGAAGACATACAAGGCAAGCATGGCGTAAGGAAAAAACAAACACGTCGGCGTGTAACTGCCATGTGCCAAGACCGGCATCGTGAAGACGGCACCGATTGCGGTTGCCGCAAACGCCACCCCAAAACAAGTGACGATTTTCCAACGCGCAGTCATTCCTTCCTACCCCTTCATCAACGCCTTCAACACCCCCAGCAGCCTCTCCACGTTCTCGCGCTTGGAAGTCTCGCCCATCAGACCGATACGGATGATCTTCCCCTTGAGCGGCCCGAGGCCCGCGCCCACTTCGATGTTGTGCTCCGTGAGCAGGCGCTTGCGGAGCGTCACTTCGTCCAGACCCGCCGGCACGCCCACGGCATTCAACTGCCAGAGCTGATGTCCTTCCTGCGACGCGATGCCGAGACCGAGTTCCTTCAATCCGGCGACGAGCGCGAGATGATTCTCCTGATGCCGGCGGAAACGATTCTCCAGTCCCTCGACCAGCGCGAGACGCAGCGCCTCGTGCAGCGCGTAGTTCATCGAGATGGGCGCGGTGTGATGATACACGCGCTCTTGGCCCCAGTAGGACGAGAGCAGATTCACGTCGAGATACCAGCTCTGCACTTTCTTGGTGCGCTGCTTGGTCGCGACTTCCATCGCGCGCGCGCTGAAGGAAACGGGCGAAAGTCCGGGCGGGCAGCTCAAACATTTCTGCGTCCCGCTGTACACGGCATCCACGCCCCACTCGTCGATCTTCACGGGGCAGCCGCCGAGCGAGGTGACGGTATCAATCAGGAACAGCGCGCCCGCGTCGTGCGCCAGCTTGGAAATTTCTTCGACGGGCGTGAGCGCGCCCGTGGACGTTTCGGCGTGAACGACCGCGACGAGTTTGGGCTTCGGCACTTTCGCCAGCGCCTCCTTCACCTTCGCGGGTTCGATGATGCGGCCCCATTCGGCCTCCACTTTCGTGACCTTCGCGCCGCAGCGTTCCGCCACATCGCACATGCGCGTGCCGAAGACGCCGTTGACGCCGATGATCACTTCATCCCCCGGCTCCAGCAGATTCACACAGCAGAACTCCATGCCCGCACTGCCCGTGCCGCTCACGGGGAAAGTCATGTCGTTCTTCGTCTCGAAGACCGTGCGCAGCATCGCCTTGATCTCATCCATCATTTTCACGAAGACCGGATCGAGATGCCCGACGAGGGGCTGGGACATGGCGGTGAGGACGGACGGCGCGACATCGCTGGGGCCGGGTCCCATCAACAATCTTGGCGGGGCGACAAACTTCTGCGGAATTTGCATGAGGCAAAAGCTACGGCGGGAGGCGGCGCGGGTTCAACGCATTTGCGTGGTGTGGCCCAAGCCGGAGGCTTGACGGAATTTAGCCGGGGGTAGCACCCCCGGTTCACGCGTCGGAAAATAAAACCGCCCCGGCAGGGGCGGCGGAGAGCGAAATCCTTCACATCTCCCGCGCCCCTGCCGGGGCGCAGGTCTTTGGAAGGCGCGCGTTCCGGGGATGTTATCCCCGGCTACATTCCATCATCGCTCCGCGATGCGAGCGCCCGGACGTTGGCGGCGCGCTTGCCAAGGATTCCTTCCTCGCGATACTCGCGCAAAATGGAATCACTCACTGTACGACAAGGGCTGGGCGCGCTGCTCCGACGTTATGCCGGGCTGCTCGCGGCCTGGGTGGCGGCGTTTGTATTTTTCCGGGCCGTGCTGGTCGTCGCGACGTGGAGCTTTCACGGCGATGCCACGGCGGGTTTGATGTTCCGCTCCTTTCTCCACGGCCTCCGTTTTGATTTCGCGATGGCCACGCTGCTCGCGGCTCCGTTCGCGCTCTGGCAGATGTGGCGGCCCGCCATGCGCCGCGGCGAGCGCGGAATGTTCTTCGGGCTGTTCGCGCTCTTCAGCCTCGTGGTGCTGTTCACGCTCACGTCCGAGGTGGAGTATTACAAAGAGTTCCAAGTCCGCCTCGGCCCGCTCGTGCTGGAATATTTCGGCACGGCCGAGGACAACCGCACCATCGTCGGCATGATCTGGCACGGCTATCCCGTGGTGCGGTGGACGCTCTTCTGCGTCGCCGTTTGGGCGGGCTTTGTCTGGCTCACGCGTCGCGTCGCCTTTCGTGACACGGTGGGAACGACCTGGACGGCGCGGCTCCTCGCCACGCTCGTGCTCGCGGCGGTCACGGGCATCGGGAGCCGGGGCGGGATTCAGCGCACGCCGCTGCGCTGGGGCGACGCGTACTTTTCCCAAAACACTTACGCCAACCACATGGCCGGCAACGGCGCGCATCTCCTGCTGACGACGCTCCGCAACCACAAGAAAACCAACGCCTCCGAATCCTGGCGGCGCGCCCTGCCCGCGACGAACGCCCTCGCCATCGCCCGCGCCATGACGCTGCTCCCCGGCGACACGCTCCTCGACCCCGACAAGTATCCCCTGCTCCGCCGCGCGCCCGCGAACGCCTCGCCCTTCGCCCGCCGCCCCCGGCATGTGGTGTTCATCATGATGGAAAGTTTCAGCGCGCGCTTCTGCGGCGCGACCGGCGCGAAGTTTGGCGCCACGCCCAACTACGACGCGCTCGCGCGCCAGGGCATTCTCTTCGACCGCGCGTTCTCCGTCAGCACGCACACCGCGCAGGGCGTGTTCGGCTCGCTCTGTTCGTTTCCGAACCTGCCGGAGTTCGACGGCATCATGAAACATCCGCTCGGCAACCAGCCCTTCCGCAGCCTGCCCGCCGTGCTGAACGAAAAGGGTTTCACGAACGTGTTCCTCTACAACGGCTTCTTCTCCTGGGACAACAAGCAGGGCTTCTTCCGCCAGCAAGGCGTGCATCACTTCATTGGCCGCAGCGACTACGTGAACCCCACCTTCATGGACCCGGACTGGGGCGTCAGCGACTTCGACGTGTTCATGCGCGCGCTCGAGGAATTCGACGGACTCGCCGCCACGGATCGTCCGTTCCTCGGTCTCATCCTCACTCTTTCAAATCACGCGCCATTCAATCTGCCGAAGGTCGAAGGTCTCGAACCCATCCTCGGCGGCGGCAACCAAAGCGAGCGGCTCCGGGGCATTCAATATGCGGACTGGGCAGTCGGACAGTTCATGCAGCGCGCGCGGCAGAAGGCGTGGTTCAAGGACACGCTGTTTGTTTTCGTGGGCGACCACGGCTTCGGCGTTCCGCCGGTGCTGACGCGCGCGGGGCTGCTGCATCAGCATGTGCCGCTGCTGTTTTACGCGCCGGAGATTCTCGGCGCGACCGGCGAAGTCCGGCACGTCACGGCCAGCCAGGTGGACATTTTGCCGAGCATCGTGGGACTGCTCGGCGTGGATGGGTTGCATCAATCCTTCGGGCGCAACTTGTTCGCGCTGCCGCCGGGCGATCCCGGACATGCTTACGTGAAAGCCTCCGGCAGCAGCATCGCCGGCTACATCGAGGGCCACGAAATTCTGACCGTGATGCCGAACAAGCCTCCGATGCTGCAAACCATTGACCTCGGCTTCCCGCCCAGCGCCAGCGAAGACCGCGCCGCCGCCGAGCCGCAGCGCGCCGCTGAAATGGAGAAAAAATTAAAGGCCCTCATCGTCACGGGGCTGAACGCGTTGAAAGAACACCGCGCGGGAGTGAAGTAGATTTAGTGGGGCAGCCGGACGGCTGCCCCCACTACAAAAAACCAAGCCTATCCGAAGCCGGGGAAATCATCATTTACGCCGCTCCGGCCATTCAGTAGTTTTTTTCAGTCGTGCCGAAACCTGAACCGAAAACCAGCGAGGCCGTTCCTTTTGAAGAGGCCATGCAGCAGCTTGAAACCATCGTCGAAACGATGGAGTCCGGCGAGCTCCCGCTGGAGACTTTGATGACACAGTTCGAGGAAGGCACGCGGCTCGCGAAGATTTGCCAGGCCAAGCTCGCGCAGGCGGAAACGAAGATTCAGCTTTTGGAAAAGAACGCGGCGGGTGAACTCACCCTCCGCCCGGTGGAGACAAGCGATTAAAAACTCATGAGCCGATACCTCGATATGGTGGACAGCCCCGAACACGTCAAAAAACTCACGCCCGAGCAACTCACGCATCTGGCTGCGGACATCCGCCACGAACTCATCACCAAGCTGGCGGTGAACGGCGGGCATCTCGGCCCGAACCTCGGCGTGGTCGAGTTGACCATCGCGCTGCACAAAGTTTTCTCCACGCCGAAGGACAAGTTCGTCTGGGACGTGAGCCATCAGGTTTACGTGCACAAGCTGCTCACGGGGCGGCGCGACCGCTTCCACACCATCCGCACGACCAACGGGTTGAACGGCTTCGCGCTTCGCACGGAGAGCGAGCATGATTGCTACGGCGCGGGCCACGCCGGCACGGCACTGTCCGCCGCGCTCGGCATGTGCGCCGCGCGCGACCAGAAGAAGACGGACGAGAACGTGGTCTGCATCTTCGGCGACGCGGCGTTGACGAACGGCGTGTCCTTCGAGGGGTTGAACAACATCGCGCACACGACGAAGAAGTTCATCGGCATCCTGAACGACAACGAGTGGAGCATCGCGAAAAACGTCGGGGCGATTGCCGGCTACCTGAACAAGCTGATCACGAATCCGCGCTACAACAAGCTGCACCGGGATTTCGCGAACTGGATGAAGAAGCTGCCCAAGGGCGAGCTGGCGCTGACGCTCGGCCACAAAGCCGAGGAGATGCTGAAAGGCACCGTCTCGGAAGTCTCGCTGGAGCAGAATCCGGCGAACGTGGACGCGGACGGACGCGGCGGTTTCGGCAGCAGTTTGATCTTCGAGGAATTTGGGCTGCGCTACCTCGGGCCGATTGACGGCCATGATTTGCCGCTGCTGATCAAGACGCTGGAGTTCGCGAAGTCGTGCGAGGAACCCATCGTGTTGCATGTGCTGACGAAGAAGGGGAAGGGCTACGAAGCCGCGTTGCAGTTCCCCGAAAAATTTCACGGCACCGGGCCATATGATGTCACCACGGGCAACTCGCCCGCCGCAAAAGCCGGCACGGCTCCCGCGTATCAGGACGTCTTCGGCCAGACGATGGTGAAGCTGTGCCAGAAAGATTCGACGGTCGTGGGCATCACGGCGGCGATGCCGAGCGGCACGGGCCTGAAGCATTTGGAGAAGGCGATGCCGGAACGGTACTACGACGTGGGCATTGCGGAAGAGCACGCGGTGATCTTCGCGGCGGGCATGGCGACGATGGGTTTCCATCCCGTGTGCGCGATTTACTCGACGTTCCTCCAGCGCGCGTATGACTGCATTCATCACGACGTGTGCCTCCAGGATTTGCCGGTGATTTTCTGCATGGACCGCTCCGGCCTCTCGGCCAACGACGGCCCGACGCATCACGGTTTGTTCGACATCGCCTACTTGCGTTGCCTGCCGAACCTCATCGCCATGTCTCCCAAGGACGAGGACGAGTTCACGGACATGATGTTCACCTGCACGTTGCAGAAGCATCCGACGTTCATCCGTTACCCGCGCGGCGCGGCGGAAGGCGTGCCGATCAAGGCCACCCCTGCCCTGCTCGAAATTGGCAAGGCGGAGGTCACGCAGAATTTCTCCAACACCGGCAAGCCCAAGGTCGCGCTCTTCGGCCTCGGCCCGATGCACGCGATGGCGAAGAAAGCCGCCGCGAAGCTCGCCGCCGAAGGCTACGACTGCGCGGTGATCAATCCGCGCTTCATCAAGCCGCTCGACGAAGGCACGCACCAGTTCTTCGGCAAGGCGGCGGATGTCGTCGTCACGTTCGAGGACCATGTGCTCATGGGCGGCTACGGCAGTGCGGTCATGGAAGTGTTTGGCGAGAAACGCATCACCACGCCCGTTGTCCGCATCGGCTGGCCGGATGAATTCATCGAGCACGCGTCGTCTGTGGATTACCTCCGCGAGAAGCACGGCCTGACGGCGGACAAAGCCGTGGCCGGAGTGAAGGCTGCCTTGAACGGCCACGCGCTGGCGACCCCGGCGCTGAAGATCGCCTGAGCGGTCACGCCTCATCCCTTCCCGAAAGCCCGTCCGCAAGGACGGGCTTTTTATTTTCAGTGGGGCAGCCTGGTGAAGAACCACCAGCCCGGAGGGCCAGTAGCCGTGCGGCAGCCGAGACGGCAGCCCACTAAGACGGGCCCCCGCCAACTAAACGTCCGGCGTGAATTCCAGCCTTGGGACACTGCGCTCCAAAACCGGGACACTCCCGGCGCAACAACCTTCAGCGCCAAGGCGGAAACCCCGGCGGCACCGCCCTTGCTGGATATCCGGCATGATTGCTCGCATTCAGCGTTTGGAACTGTCGCTCGTGGAAGTGTTCGCCGTGGCTTTGCTCGTGGGCCTGGTCGCCGCCGCGTTCGTCGCCATCCCGGTGGGTTGAGCCGTCCGCCGCCCGATAATTTTCCACACCACTCCGCGTCACCGGTGATGAACCGCTGACGCGGAGTTTTTTTATTTTTGAGGGAGCGCGGCTGAGACAGCTCGGCGTCCGTTCCGACACCGCGTTCAGGCTGGCGCAATTTGCAACCCGTCGTAGGCTCCACGCAGTCGAGGAGGCGTGCCGCCGCTGAAATTTTTCCGCCGCCAGCCACCCCGACAAAGGAGCGCGGTCCAAACTCGCGCGCGAAAAACATGAAACGTCATTACGCACTCGGCTTCGTTCTCGTCTCCGTCGGCCTGCTCGCGGCGGGCTGCGGAAAACCCGCGGCCAAATCCGCCGCGCCCGTCATGCCCGCCGTCTCCGTCGCGCAGCCGGTGCCGCGCGTGGTCAACGAGTGGGACGAATACACCGGACGTCTCGCCTCGCCGGAAACGGTCGAGGTGCGCGCGCGCGTCTCCGGCTACATTGACAAGGTTCACTTCAAGGAAGGCGGCGAAGTGAAGCAGGGCGACCTGCTCGTCACGATTGATCAGCGCCCGTATCAGGCCACGGTGGATCGGTTGAAGGCTGATCTCAGCGGCGCGCAGGCCCGGGTTAATCTGGCGCGCGGTGAAGCGAAACGCGCCGAGGCGCTCGCCGCGACCAAGGCCATTTCCACCGACACCTACGAGACGCGGCTGATGACGGCGGTGCAGGCGGAAGAATCTGTTCACGCCGCCGCTGCCGCGCTGAAGTCGGCGCAACTGGATTTGGAATTCACCGAGGTGCGCGCGCCGATTTCCGGCCGCATCAGCAACGCGCGTGTGACGGCGGGCAATCTCGTGACCGGCGGCAGCACGGCGAACACGACGCTGCTCACCACCATCGTCTCGCTCGATCCGCTCTACTGCTACTTCGATGCGGATGAAGCGTCCGCGTTGCGCTATCGCCAGATGCACCGCGACGGCACGCGCACGTCCGCCATCTTCGGTCCGATTCCCGCCGAGATGGCGCTCGGGAACGAGCAAGGCTTTCCGCACAAAGGCACGATTGATTTCGTGGACAATCAGGTTAACCCCGCGACCGGCACCATTCGCGCGCGCGGCCTGTTCGCCAATCCTGACAAGCTCATGGCCCCCGGTTTCTTTGCGCGCCTCCGCATTCCCGGTGCGGCGGAATACAGCGCGGTGCTCATCCGTGACAGCGCGATCAGCAGCGATCAAGGGCGGCTGTTCGTGCTCGTGTTGAATGAAACGAACAAGACAGTTTATCGCGCGATCAAGACCGGCCCGATGGTGGATGGTCTGCGCGTGGTGCGCGAAGGCTTGAAAGCCACCGACAAAGTAATCGTGAGCGGCCTGATGAGCGCGCGGCCCGGCCTCGTGGTGCAGCCGCAACTCATTGCCATGTCCACGAACATCACCATCACGGCCACGAATTCTCCGCAGCCATGAACATCGCGCGCTTCTTCGTGGACCGTCCGATCTTCGCGGCGGTGTTGAGCATCGTCATCACGCTGGTTGGTTCCCTCGCGTATTTCGCCTTGCCCGTGGCGCAGTATCCAGATGTGGCCCCGCCGACGGTCATCGTCACCGCATCCTATCCTGGCGCAGATGCGCAGACCTTGGCGGAAACGGTTTCGACTCCGCTCGAACAGGAAGTCAACGGCGTCGAGCGGATGCTCTACATGTCGTCGTCCAGCACGAGCGATGGTCGCGTGCAAATCACCGTGACCTTTCAGCTCGGCACGGACTTGGACAAGTCGCAGGTGCTCGTGCAGAACCGCATCAACTCCGCCCTGCCGCGCCTGCCGGAAGACGTGCGCCGCCAAGGCGTCATTGCGCGCAAGCAGTCGCCCGACCTCACGCTGGCCGTGCAGTTCTTCAGTCCCGACGGCTCGCGCGATGTCTCGTATCTCGCCAACTTCGTCACGCTGCAAATCCGCGACCGCATGTCGCGCATCAAAGGCGTGGCCGACGCGAATTCGCTCGGTGGTCAGGACTTCACGATGCGCATCTGGCTCGACCCGGAGAAACTCGCCGCGCGCAATCTCACCGCCGGCGATCTGACGCGTGCGTTGCGGGAACAGAATTTGCAAATCGCCGGCGGCGCGCTCGGCCAACCGCCCGTGCCCTCCGGTGCGGCGTTTCAATACACGCTCGTCGCGCAAGGCCGTTTGCTCACCACCGATGAGTTCGGCGACGTGGTGGTGAAGACCGGCGAGAACGGCGACGTGACGCGCGTCCGCGACGTCGCGCGCGTGGAACTCGGCTCGCGCGACTACTCCACGAAAACTTACATGGACGGCTACAACGCCGTTTCGCTGCGCGTGTTTCAACTGCCCGGCAGCAACGCCATCGAGACGGCGGACGAGATTTATGCCGCGCTCGCCGAAATGAGGAAAAGTTTTCCGCCCGGCGTGGACTACCGCATCAACTACGACCCCACACAATTCATCCGCGAGTCCATGAAGGCCGTGATGTACACGCTCATCGAAGCACTGATTCTCGTCGTGCTCGTGGTCGTGATTTTTCTCCAGACGTGGCGCGCGTCCATTATCCCGCTGCTCGCCGTGCCCGTGTCGCTCATCGGCACGCTGGCGGTGATGAAGCTGTTCGGCTTCTCGCTGAACAACCTGTCGCTGTTCGGCATCGTGCGCGCTATCGGCATCGTGGTGGACGACGCCATCGTCGTGGTCGAGAACGTCGAGCGTTTCATCTCGCAAGGATTTAAGCCGCGCGAAGCCACGTTGAAGGCGATGGCCGAAGTGACCGGGCCGGTCATCGCGGTGGCGCTGGTGCTCTGCGCGGTGTTCGTGCCGACGGCGTTCATCAGCGGGATCTCGGGCCAGTTCTACAAACAGTTCGCGCTAACCATTGCCGTCTCGACGGTCATCTCCGCGTTCAATTCGCTCACGCTCAGTCCTGCGCTGTGCGCGCTGTTGCTGCCGGAGCACGGTGCGCCGAAAGACCGTTTTACGCGCCTGCTCGATGCGGTGTTCGGCTGGTTCTTTCGCGGCTTCAACAAAGTGTTCAAGCGCGCGGGCGATGCTTACGCCGGACTCGTGCGACGCCTGCTCGGCGTCGCGGCCTTGGTGCTGATTGTCTATGCCGGACTCGTCGGACTTGGTCTCTACACGTTTGCCAAAGTGCCGACCGGATTCATCCCCGCGCAGGACATGGGCTACTACATCGTGGTCGTGCAACTGCCCGACGCGTCATCCTTCGAGCGCACCGACACCGTGGTGCGGCAGGTGGATGAAATCGCGCGCAACATTCCGGGCGTCGCGCACACGTTCGCAATTTCCGGCTACTCGTCCGTGCTGCAAGCGAACCAGCCAAACGTCGGCGCGGCTTTCCTCGTTCTCGATCCGGCGGAGAAGCGCAAAGACCCGAACCTGCGCGGCGAGAAATTGCTTGCGACCATTCGCAAGAAATTCTCCGTGGTGCAGGAAGGCCGCGTGCTGGTGCTGCCGCCGCCGCCGTTGCGCGGCCTCGGCAACGCGGGCGGTTTCAAACTCCAGGTGCAGGACTTGAACAACGCCGGACTCGCGCCGCTCGACGGCGCGATGCGTGCGCTCCTCGACGCCGCGCAACGCGATCCGGAACTCACGTCGCTCATCTCCGGCTACCGCCCGAACGTGCCGCAGTACCGCGTGCAGATTGATCGCCAGAAAGCCAAGAGCATGGGCGTGAGCATGGCCGACATCGGCGAGACGTTGCAGACGTATCTCGGCTCGGTGTACGTCAACGACTTCAACTTGTTCGGCCGCACCTGGCAGGTTTATGCGCAGGCCGAGCCGCAGTTCCGGTTGAATCCCGAAACCGTGAACCAGCTCAAGACACGCAACAATCGCGGCGAGATGGTGCCGCTCGGCGCGCTGGCCCGCGTGGAAAAAACCGGCGGCGCGGATCGCATCCAGCGTTACAACCTGTTCTATTCCGCCGACATCAACGGCAGCACGCTGCCCGGCGTCAGCACCGGCCAGATGATTGACAAAATCGAACGCCTCGCGCGCGAACATCTGCCGGAAGGCTACGCCATCGAGTGGACCGATCTGACTTACCAGCAGATCATCGCGGGCAACACCATCGTGTTCATCTTCCCGCTCTGCGTTGTCTTCGCGTTCCTCGTGCTCGCCGCGCAATACGAAAGCTGGGGTCTGCCGCTCGCGGTGATTCTCATCGTGCCGATGTGTCTGCTCAGCGCCATCGGCGGCGTGTGGCTCACGGGACGCGACAACGACATCTTCACGCAGATCGGCCTCGTCGTGCTGGTCGGTCTGGCGGTGAAGAACGCGATCTTGATCGTGGAGTTCGCCAAGCAGCGCGAGGACGCCGGGCTGAATCGTTTCGATGCGGCCATCGAAGCCTGCCGCCTGCGCTTACGCCCGATCTTGATGACGAGCTTCGCGTTTATCCTCGGCGTGGTGCCGCTGGTGCGCGCGAGCGGCGCGGGCGCAGAGATGCGCCAGGCGCTCGGCACGGCGGTGTTTTACGGAATGCTCGGTGTGACGTTCTTCGGCCTGCTGCTCACGCCGGTGTTTTATCTCGTGATTCGCGCCGTGACGGAAAAAATGAAAGCGCGCCGGAGCGCACCGACGGAACCCGCGACAACTCACCCCGCTCCCCAACACTGACATGAAGTTCACGCTCCATTGGTTTTCAAGAATGGTGGGGCAGGCGTCCCGCCTGCCTTCTGTCCACTGGCCGTCTCGGCTGGTGGTTCTTCAGCCGGGACGGCCAAAGGACGGTGGCAGCCGAGACGGCTGCCCCACTATGCTGCTCGTTGTCGCGCTCGCGTTCGCCGGTTGCGCCGTCGGGCCGGATTATCATCGTCCATCCTCAGTCGCACCGAAGACTTTCGCCAACGCGAGCGGAATCGCCGCGACGAACGGCACGCCAGATTTGCTGTGGTGGCGCAGCTTCAACGATCCGTTGCTCGACCGCCTCGTGTCGCAAGCCTCGACGAACAATCATGACTTGCGCCGCGCCCAAGCCCGGTTGCGCGAAGCCCGCGCGTTGTGGACGGAGGCGCGGTTTGATTACGCGCCGACCATCCGCAACGAGAACCGCTACGAAAATTATCAGCTCTCCAAAGACGCCGCCGGCACGCGCGAGCGGCGCGGCGAATTGTACCGCGCCGGTTTCGACGCGACATGGGAACTCGACCTGTGGGGCCGTGTGCGCCGCGACGTGGAAGCCGCACGCGCCACCGTGGAATCCGTCGAGGCCACGCGCGACGATGTGCTGATCGCCGTGCAGGCCGAGGTCGCGGCGGGCTACATCCAGTTGCGCGGCAGCCAGGCGCAACTCGAAGTCGCCACGCGCAACGCCACCAACCAGGCGCAGACGTTGCGGCTCGCGGAGCAACTACGCGACGGCGGCCAGGGCACGCAACTCGACGTGGCCCGCGCGCGCTCGCTGCTCAACGAAACTCTCGCCTCCATCCCGCCGCTCGAAGCCGACGTGCAGCGCGCTCTCCATCGCATCAGCGTCCTGTGCGGACTTACGCCCACGGCGTTGCGCGCGGAGTTGTTTGTGATCAGCAAGTTTCCTGAAACGCCTGCGGCCCTCGTGTTGAGCGAACCGGGCGAATGGCTGCGAAATCGTCCCGATGTGCGCGCCGCCGAGCGTTCACTGGCCGCGACGACGGCGCGCGTCGGCGTGGAAGTGGCCGATCTGTTTCCGCGGGTGACCTTCGTTGGCGCGGTGGCGTTGCAGGCGGAAAATTTTCGCGGCCTGACCCAGCCCGGCTCGGATGCCTACAGTTTTGGCCCGCACCTTTCGTGGGCGGCGTTCGATCTGGGCCGCGTTCGCCAGCGCATCAAAGCCGCTGATGCCCGCGCGGAATCCGCTCTCGCCACTTACGAACAAACTGTGCTGCTGGCTCTTGAGGAAACGGAGAACAGCCTGGTCTCGTTGAGCCGTGAGCGGCAGCGCCTCGCCTACTTGTCGGAAGCGGAGAAAGCCGCCGCCGAGGCCACGTCCCTCGCCCGTCAGCGGTATCGCGACGGCATCGCGGATTATCTCAGCGTCCTCGACACCGAGCGCACGCTGTTGAATCTCCAAGAGCAACTTGTGACCACCCAGACGCTGACCGCGACGCGATTGATTGCGGTGTACAAAGCCTTCGCCTCCGGTGTTCGTGGGACGAAGTGAGGAGAGTTTGAAGTGGTGCACCCAATAGGAGTTGAACCTATAACCTGCTGATCCGTAGTCAGCCGCTCTATCCAATTGAGCTATGGGTGCCCCGAAATGGAGGCGCAACTTACTCACCGCGTTTTTGCGGTGCAAGAGGTTATTTCCCGCTCTGGCGCGCGGACGTTCCGGCGCGCAGCAACTCACGAACACCAGCACGCTCACGACGAGTCAGGAACCTTTTGCCGTCACCACACGGTTGCGGACCGGAAGGTTCGCGCGCCTCGCGGCTTGCTTGTTTCGGGCATCAATTACTAAGGTTTGGCCCGTGAACAGCCGACATGTTCACCACAAACGAGGCAATTAAAAACTCAACGCAATCGAATCATCATGGCTCAAATCAAATTCGGAACCGACGGCTGGCGCGCAATCATCGCCGAGGACTTCACCTTCGCCAACGTGGATCGCGTCGCGCAGGCCACGGCGGAATTCTGGAAACGCAACCCCGTCGCGGGCGCGCAGAAGCACATCGTCATCGGCTACGACCGGCGCTTTCTCTCCGACCAGTTCGCGAAGCGCACCGCCGAGGTCATGCTCGGCAACGGCTTCTCCGTCACGCTGACCAGCGTGCCGACGCCGACGCCCGCCGTGTCCTTCGCCGTGAAGCAAGGCAACGCCACCGGCGGCGTGATGATCACCGCGAGCCACAATCCGGCGGCGTTCAACGGCTTCAAACTCAAGGCCAGCTTTGGCGGTTCGGCGGAACCTTCGACCTGCCAGGCCATCGAAGCCTTGCTCGATGCCGCGCCGGTGCAGTCCCAACCGCTGCCCGCGAAAAAAGATTCCCGCGTGAAAATCGCGGACATTCGCGCCGACCATTTCAAGGCCATCAAGAAGCTCGTGGACTTCAAACTCATCGCGAAATCCAAGGTGCGCTTCGCCCATGACGCACTCTTCGGCGTCGGCGCGGGGTGCTTCGAGGAATTGCTCGCGGGCACGACCTGTCGCGTCACAACTTTGAACGGCGCGCACGATCCCAACTTCGGCGGCATCAATCCCGAACCCATCCCGAAGAACTACACGAAGACGAAGGCGTATCTGCAAAAGCATCCGCACGACCTCTGCCTCGTCACGGATGGCGACGCCGACCGCGTGGGCGGCATGGACGGACGCGGCAACGCGCTCTCCACGCATCAGCTCATCTGCTTGATCCTTCGCCACTACTTCGTCAATCGCGGCGCGCGCGGGCGCATGATCAAGGCGCTCACCTGCACCTCGATGGTAGACAAGATGTGCGCCGCCTACGGCCTGCCGCTCGTCGAGACCGGCGTGGGCTTCAAGTACATCGCTGCGGAAATGATTAAGGGCGACTACATCCTCGGCGCGGAAGAGAGCGGCGGCATCGGTTTCCAGAAACACATTCCCGAGCGCGACGGCATTCTCGCCGGGTTGGTCCTCCTCGAAATGCTCGCCACGGAAAAAACTTCCGTGACCAAACTCATTGCGAAGCTCGAAAAAGACTTTGGCCCCCATCGCTACGCGCGCATTGACACGCATTTCCCGCTGGAGAAACGCGCCGCGCTGATGGAGTTCTGCAAGAACAACCCGCCCGCGAAGCTGCTCAAGTCGCCGCTCAAGGAAGTGAAATCCTACGACGGCGTGAAGTTCGTCTCCGAAGACGGCTCGTGGCTGATGCTGCGCGGCTCCGGCACCGAACCAATCCTCCGCATCTACGCCGAAGCGCCCACGGATGCGGGCGCGGCGAGCCTCCTGCAAGTGGGCGTGAAGATGACCAAGCGGATCTGAGCCAGAGACTGAGTGCCATTTTCGGCCGGGATGCTCAGGCATCCCGGCCGTTATTTTTTAGGAAACCGCACGCCGTTCAGAGCCGTCTCCATCCCCGTTCACAAAAACAAAAACTCAACCCATGCAATCCATGAAAAAATTACTCTCCATCGCGACGCTCGGACTGTTCAGCGCGTCGCTCCTCTGTGCGGCGGATGACGCCAAGGCCGACGTGAAGTCTGCCGCCAAGAAACTCACCGACCAGGCAAATTACAGTTGGACCACCACCTCGAAGTCGGAAGGCGGCCCCGGCGGCGGCGGCGCACGTTTCGGCGGTGGCGGCGCGACGGAAGGCCAGACGGCCGACGGCATCGTGTATCTCAAATCCACTTTCGGTGACCGCACCATGCACACGGCGGCGAAGGGCGAGAAGGTCATCGTCAAAGGTGAGGACGAATGGGAGACGCCGGACGCGGACGCGCAGGGGCCGGGACGTTTCGCCGCGCAACGGATGAAAACTTTCAAAGCGCCCGCCGCCGAAGCCGCCGACCTCGCGGACAAAGCCAAGACACTGAAGACTGCGGACGGCGCGATCAGCGGTGACTTAACGGAGGACGCGGTGAAAGCACTGCTCTCCTTCCGCCGCCCGAACGCCGACGCGCCCGCGCCGAAGGACGCCAAAGGCTCAGTGAAGTTCTGGGTCAAGGACGGCGCGCTGACGAAATACGAATTCAACGTGCAGGGCAAAGTAATGGGCCGCGAGGATCAGGAGATGAGCATCAACCGCACGACCACCATCGAGATCAAGGACGCGGGCAAGACGAAGCTGGCGCTGCCGGAAGACGCGAAGAAGAAACTTTAAGAACTGACTGATTTATTCGCCCGGGCTGGCGGCAACGTCGGCCCGGGTGTTTTTTTTCGAAACACCTTCAGTCCCTACCGCGTTAAGTCCATGAGGATGCCGAGGACGATGAACCCCACCACGATGACGAGGACGATCAAGGCAATGCGCGAAGATTTCGGAGTGGTCAGATAAAATTCCCCGCAATCAAGACATCGCATCCGCTGCTTGCGACTGGCCGAGAAGAGCGTCGAAACAATCAGGCCACCAAAATGCATCGCCAGCGGATTGACTGAACTCTGGAGGGAAAAGGCCGGCTGATTTTTTAGCGAGCCGCATTGAGGGCAACCAGGCTTGGACGCTTCTGGAGCCGACGATTCGACCGGGCCAAATTCAGTTCCGCAACGCAGGCAATGGGTGGAAGTCTCCGCGCCTTCGTTTCCACAGTCGTGACATTTTTTCATGTCGTTGGCTGAATGTCGGAAACGAATTCCCAAAAAGGTCAAATCTCGAAACTCACTTCCGCCGCGCGTTCCTTCTTCGTCAAAATTTTCATCTTCACTTCTTCGGGCAGCACCAGCGAGCCAGGCGGTACGCTGTGGGTGAGGAAGACATTCGCACCAATGGTGCTGCCTTCGCCGACCACGGTGTCCCCGCCCATGATGGTCGCGCCGGCGTAGATGGTGACGCGGTCCTCGATGGTCGGATGGCGCTTGGTACCCTTGAGCGCCTGGCCGGCCTTGAGCGACTTCGCCACGAGACCCACGCCCTGATACATCTTCACATGGTTGCCGATGATGCTCGTCTCGCCAATGACCGTGCCCGTGCAATGGTCCACGAAGAAATGCGTGCCGATGACCGCGCCGGGGTGCAAGTCCATGCCGGTGCGCGTGTGCGCCCACTCGGCCATAATGCGCGGGATGAGCGGCACGCCCTTGCGATAAAGCTCATGCGCAAGGCGATGCACGGCGGTGGCCTCCATGCAAGGATACGCGACGATGATCTCTTCCTGGCTGAGCGCGGCGGGGTCACCGTTGAAGGCCGCGTCGGCGTCGGTGTGCAGCAGTTCGCGCAAGCGCGGGAGGTTGGAGAGGAATTCCAGCGTCCACTCGCGCGCGGTGGGGCGGAGGTCTTTCTTCGTCAGTCCGGCGGGCGTGCGGTAGTCGAGGCTCTTGTAAATCTCATCCTCCAAACGCCCGAGCACGGAGTCCATGAGCGCGGCGGTCTCCACCTTCAATTCGGACGAGTGAATGATCTGGTCGTGAAAGAATCCGGGGAAAAGCAGCCGGAGCAGTTCGGTAGTGATGGCGCAGACGGTGGTTTTGTTCGGCAGGTTCTTGCCGTCGAGATGATTGATGCCGCCCTCTTTCGCGTAACTCGCGAGCAGTTGATTGGTGAGCTGGTTGACCGTGACGTTCACGCGCGGAGGATGGCGAGCGCGCGTGTGAATGTCGAATGACGAATGGAACGCCCCTTCGACGAACTGTTTTTAACGACCACGCTGAGGCAGCTTCCGACGATTGGACGCGGCCAATTCCCGCTGGACACCCCCCGGACCATGAATATAGTGCCGCCCACAGCCCGTTCGTTGGTCGTTCCGCAAAGCTGGGTCGCTGGGCGGAATTCCAAAAACGGACTCGAGTGCCGGTCTCTCACCGGCAAACAAAAGGTTAAAACAGATGAAATCCATTAAGTCACTCATTGCCGTCGCGTGTGTTCTCGCCGTTCTCGGCGCAGTCACCGCGCGCGCGGAATCCTGCTGCGACAAGGCCAAGGCCAAAGGCGAAGCCTGCGCCCATCCCTGCTGCAAGGACGCCGCCAAAGCCGGCAAGACCTGCGAAAAATGCAACCCTAAGAAAGAAGAGAAGAAGTAGTCTTCTCCGCCTGCTCTCAAGCGGCCAGCCCACAAGGCTGGCCGCTTTTTTGCCGCGAAGTGATGGAGGTCGCGAGAAAGTGCTCCTCTCTGACTCGCGAAAAAGATCTTGTTGCCCACGCCTCCCCGCGTGAACCGGCCGGGAATGCCCGAATTAATTCAAGCCGGGAAGCGGTCTCCTCCAGGGCGGCCTGTGATTTATTTCGAAAAGTTTCACAACGATTCCCACTCTTCACGCGCCGCGCCGCGCTTCTCTCCGCAGGAACTGAAAAACCTGTTGCGTGCCGGAATGCCGATCTATAGATTCCGCGTTCCGTTTCTCCGGGAACGGCTGAATCCATAATAAAATATAGGCTTTCGGCGCAATCCGAGAGCGTAAAAAAACATGACTCCGCAAACCAAGAAACGACTGAAGCAGTTGCGCCGGTTCCGCATTCGCAAGAAGCTGTCCGGCACGAGCGCGCGCCCTCGCATGGTGACGACGTTCTCCAACACCCACATTTACGTCCAGTTCATTGACGATATCGCGCGCAAAACTCTGGCCAGCGCCTCGACGATGCACAAGACCGCTCCCGACCGCGACAGCCTGAGCGCGAACACGAAGAGTGCGGCAACGCTCGGCAAGTGGGCGGCGCAAGAAGCTCAGAGCAAAGGCATCAAGTCGGTGGTGTTTGACCGCGCCGGCACCCGTTACCACGGGAAGATCAAGGCGCTCGCTGATGCGGCGCGCGAAGCCGGTCTGCAATTCTAATTTCAACAGGAGACAATTATCGTGGCAGAAGAAAATCAATCTCAAGCAGCAGCGCCGGCTCCCGCCGGCCCCGCCTCCGCCAGTTTCGGCGGCGGCGAACGTAGCGGTGGTTTCGGTGGCGGACGCGGCGGTCCTGGCGGCGGTCGCGGACGCGGCGGTCCTGGCGGCGGTCGTGGTCGTGGTCGCCCGCGTTCGGGTGATGGCGATAACAAATCCGCCAGCGACATGGTCGAGAAGGTGGTTTTCATCAACCGCTCGGCCAAAGTCGTGAAGGGCGGACGCCGCTTCAGCTTCAGCGCACTTGTGGTTGTTGGCGACAAGAAGGGCCGCGTCGGCATCGGTCTCGGCAAAGCTGCCGAAGTCGCGGAAGCAATTCGCAAAGGTGGCGAAGGCGCCCGTGCTGCGATGGTTTCTGTTTCCCTGCAAGGTGTGACCCTGCCGCACGAAATTTATTACGAATTCGGTGGCGCGAAGATCATTCTCCGCCCCGCTTCCCCCGGAACGGGCATCATCGCCGGCAAGACCGTGCGCTCGGTGCTTGAAGCCGCCGGACTCAAGGACGTGTTGAGCAAGTCGCTCGGCTCAAGCAACGCCGCGAACGTGGTCAAGGCCACGCTCGGCGCGCTCCAGCAGCTCCGTCTGCGCGAAGATATTTACAAGAGCCGCGGCCTCACGTTGCGGACCAAGAAAGAAGCCGTTGTTGAATCCGTCCCTGTCACCGCCGTCACAGCCTAACTCCATTTGATATTATGCGTTTGCACGATTTGAAACCCCGCCCCGGCGCGAAACACCGCCGCAAGCGGCTCGGCCAAGGTGAATCCAGCGGCCACGGCAAAACCTCCGGTCGCGGTGGCAAAGGCCAGACCGCGCGTTCCGGCTCCTCGATCCGCATCGGCTTCGAGGGTGGCCAGATGCCGCTCATCCGTCGTATCCCGAAGCGCGGCTTCAACAACGCCCGTCACACCACGGCCTACGTCGCGGTGAACCTCGATTCGCTCGAACAGTTCGACAACGGCGCGCGCGTGGACGTGGAAACGATCCGCAATGCCGGTCTGGCCAACGGCCCGGTGAAGCTGGTGAAAATTCTCGCCGACGGCGCGTTGACCAAGAAGCTGACAGTCGTGGCGCACAAATTCAGCGCCGCTGCCAAGCAGAAGATTGAAGCCGCTGGCGGCACCTGCGAAATCGTGGCCGTCAAGGCCCCGGTCACCAAAGCCGCCGCGAAATCCTGACACGCATGTTCCAAAAGGTTCTCGGCACATTCGCCAACTGCTTCAAGATTCCGGAGCTGAAGTCGCGCATCCTCTTCACCATGGGATTTCTGGCGCTCTGCCGCGTAATCTCGATGATTCCCATCCCAGGCATCAACGGTGCAGGTCTTCAGCAGTTTTTTGAACAACAGACGGCGGCAGGGGGCGGAGGACTCATGGGCATGTACAGCATGTTCACGGGCGGCGCGCTGGAGCGTTGCGCCATTGGCGCGCTGGGTATCATGCCCTACATCAGCGCCACCATCATCATCCAGTTGCTCAGCGCGGTCATTCCGCAGTTAAGCAAGCTGATGCGTGAAGAAGGCGGACGGGCCAAGATCATTCAATACGGACGCTACCTTACGCTGCTGCTCTGCATCGGCCAGGGCGCGTTCATGACCCTGAGCTGGGCACGTGCGGAAAGTTTCTTCGAGGGTTTTAACGGTGACTTGCTCATGCCCTACATGCGCGAGCACATGTGGTGGTTCTTCATCCAGACGACCGTTGTCCTCACGACCGGCACCATGTTGCTGATGTGGTTTGGTGAGCAGATCACCGAGCGCGGCATCGGCAACGGTGTGTCGTTGATCATCACCATTGGCATTCTCGCGCGGCTCCCGGCGGCGTTCCAGGGCATCAAGGACATGGTCACAGGCACGGGCGGCGAGAGCTTTAACATTTTCTACGGCGTCATCCTGATCGCGCTGGCCGTCGGTGTGGTCGCGAGCGTGATTGCCATCACGCAGGCGCAGCGCAAGGTGCCGGTGCAATACGCGCAGCGCGCCGTGGGCCGCAAAGTTTATCAGGGCGGCACTTCGTTCATGCCGTTACGTGTGAACTACGCCGGTGTGATGCCGGTGATTTTCGCCAGCGCCATTCTGATGTTCCCCGCGCAAATTTTCTCGAAGGCCGGCACCTACTTCAACATCGAGTTCCTTAGCCGGCTCGCGAACATGCTGCAAGAGCGTCACGCCTTCTACATGGTCGTCTTCGGCCTCATGATCCTCTTCTTCTCCTATTTCTGGGTCGCCACACAGTTCAACGAAATCCAGATTGCCGACGACTTGAAGAAATACGGCGGCTACATCCCCGGCGTCCGTCCGGGCCAGGCCACCAGCGATTTCCTCCACAACGCCATGAGCCGCATCACGCTGGCAGGTGCCGTGTTCCTGACGGTCATCGCGATCATTCCGATTGTGCTCACGAATCAGATGGGCATCCAGCCGCAGGTCGCGCAGTTCTTCGGCGGCACCGGCATGTTGATCACCGTGGGCGTCATGCTCGACACGATGCGCCAGATGGAATCGCATCTCCTGATGCGCCATTACGACGGCTTCCTGAAAAAGGGCCGCATCAAAGGGCGGCTCTAACCGTCCGTCCGGGCATGGCCGGAATCATTTTCAAAACCCCGCGCGACTTGGAGGCCATGCGCCCCGCCTGTCGTGTCGCGCGGGAAGTCCTCGACGCCGTCGCCGCTTTCATTCGTCCCGGCTTGACCACTCGTCAGATTGACGACTTCGCCGCACAATCTATCCACAAGCACGGAGCGAAGAGCGCCTTCCTCGGCTATCGCAAGTACCCCTGCCACATCTGCATCTCCGTGAACGAGGAAGTCGTCCACGGCATCGCGGCGGATCGCCGCGTGGAGTTCGGCGACATCGTGAGCCTCGATGTGGGCGTGCGACACAACGGGTTCATTGGCGACAACGCCACCACCGTCCCCGTCGGCGGCTGCGGCGTGGCGGCCCAACGCCTTCTCGATGTGACTGAGCAGGCGCTCTACATCGGCATCGCCCAAGCGCGCGGCGGCAATCGTGTCGTGGACATCTCGCGCGCGATTCAGCAACACGTCGAGAGCCACGGCTACAGCGTGGTGCGTGAATTTGTTGGTCACGGCGTGGGCCGCTCCGTCCATGAGGAGCCGCAGGTGCCCAACTTCGTCGAGTCAGGAGGCAAATCTCCCCTGCTCCGCCCCGGCATGACCATCGCCATCGAACCAATGGTGAACGCGGGGCGTGCCGAGGTGAAAATTCTCAAGGACAAGTGGACCGTTGTGACTGTGGACAGCCAGCTCTCCGCGCACTTCGAGCACACCGTGCTCATCACGGAGGGTGAGGCGGAGATTCTGACGAAAGTTCCTGCACTCAAAGCCGTCGCGGCCTGATTCCGGCCAACAGCCGGTGGAAGTTGTCGCGCTCCACAACTCCGCTCGCGCCGAGCGGGCGTCTGGCAACTCGCGAAAATTTCCAAACGCGGAGCCTTCCCGCGTGCCGCTCGCTCTGCGCAGCGCGACGAGTTCCACCTTCTCACCGCGACTGCACCAGTACTTTGAACGGACGACCTAGATGTTCCGGGTGCGTGAGCGTTTGGAACTGCCGGACTTTTTGCGGTGGCAATGAATCCTTTCCCGTCCACAGCCCGCGCGCGATCTCCGTGAGGAACTGGCTTTGCGTGGTGAACATCTCCGTCCTCAGTCCCGCCGCCTCGCCCGTCTGGACGATCTCCGTGAAGTTGACGTGCGCAGTGATGTCCTGCTCGCCCGGATTGGTCAGCACGTCCGCACCGACGCGATGGCCGGAGTAGGCGCGCAGCGTGCCGGTGTGGCGCGCGGGCGAAAGCAACTCTTCGAGCACGCCGCCGTAATCAATGGTCATCAACCGTCCGCTCACCAATGACGCCGCGGCTTCGCGCCACCAGCTTGTCGCGACGGGACATAGTTCCATCACGTAGCCGTCGGGCAGCACATCGAGCAGTGCGGCGGGCAGTTGCGGGTGCGAAGGATTCAGTTGCTTCAGTCGCGTCCAGATGAATTGATCGCCGCGCCGCGTCACGGCCATTTCCTCCCAGCGCCGCGCCGAGGCGTTCCACGCAAAGGGATGCACGGGCAGGGCGTCGAGCAGTTCGTTGGAAAAAATCACGCCCCGCACGCGCTGGCGGATGTCAGCGAGCGTCTCGAACCAGCGGACGTTGTGGAAGCGGCTCAACTTCGTCTGCTGCGCGGCACAACGCGCGGGCGAAGGTTCGACGATCCAGTACTCGACACGCGCGAACAGCGCGGACTCTTGATCTTCCAACGCCTCCAAGATGTCGAAGGCCAGTTGCCCGTCGTGCGCGCCGGACTCGACGATTTGAAATTTAGATTCTGGCTCACGTTCTGCCTCAAACCAGCGCGCAAACTGAAAGGCCAGCAGTTCGCCGAACATCGAACCGACGCTGACGCTGGTCATGAAATCGCCGCGTGCGCCAATCTGCCCGCGCGCGCTGGAATAGTAGCCGTGCTGCGGATGGTAGAGCGCGAGCGACATGAATTGCGCGAAGGGCAGCGGCCCATCGCGCTCGATGTGCGCGCGGATCATTTCGGCGAGTGCGCCCATCAGCAACGTGCCCCCGGCATCCGGCCGGTGCGGGCGTTCGCAGCTTCAGAAAGCTTTCGGCTCGCCGGTCGTAGTGAACTCGCCGGCAGGATGCCAGCGCTCCCAGCGGACCAGCGGGACGCTGGCGGCACACTGACTTGGCTCCTCCTTTTATCCTTCATCTCAAGTTCCTCGTTTCTCATGCCGCTGTTACTTCTTGTATGGCCAAGATCGATGCCTTTTTTAATCTGATGTTCGAGCAGAAAGCTTCGGACGTTCATCTTTCTTCCGGCAATCCGCCTATCCTCCGCATCAACGGCGAACTCCAACGCGTGGAGTTCCCGCCGCTCGAAAGCGATCAGCTCAAGGCGATGCTCTACGAAATCACGCCGGAGTACAAGATTAAACAGTTTGAAGAAACGGGCGACGTGGACTTCGGCTACGAAATCCCCGGCGTCTCGCGTTTCCGCGCCAACTTCTTCAACCAGAAGAACGGCGTGGCCGCCGTGTTCCGCCAGATTCCGTCGAAGGTTCTTTCTTTTGAAGATTTCGAGAAGTTCGACGCGCCGCTTCCGGCCGTGCTGAAAAAATTCTGCATGTTGCACAAGGGGCTGGTGCTCGTGACCGGCCCGACCGGCTCGGGCAAATCCACGACGCTGGCCGCGATGATTGATTACGCGAACAAGAACCGCCGCGATCACATCCTGACCGTTGAAGACCCCATTGAGTTCGTGCATGAGAGCAAGAGCAGCCTGATCAACCACCGCGAGGTGGGCATTCACACGCGCTCCTTTGCCTCCGCGCTCAAGGGTGCGCTGCGCGAAGACCCGGACATCATTCTCGTCGGCGAAATGCGCGATCTGGAGACCATCGAACTCGCCATCACGGCGGCGAGCACGGGGCATCTCGTCTTCGGCACCCTGCACACCTCGAGCGCCTCGAAGACCGTGGATCGTATCATTGACGTGTTCCCGG
>JANNGC010000690.1:0-5100 GCA_031380445.1 Pedosphaera sp. | reverse complement strand
CGCCACGCCGCCGAACGCCGCGCCGGTGCTCGATCTCATCGGGAGCAAAATCCTGTTCCTCGGCCAGTCGCTGGCTTTCACCGCCACCGCGACCGACTCGGACGTGCCGGCGCAACTGCTGAACTTCACCCTTGATGCCGTGCCGCCCGCCGGCGCGAGCATCACCGGTGCGGGCGCGTTCACCTGGACGCCCGCCGCCATTGGCACGAACTCGATCACCGTGCGGGTGACTGACGACGGCTCGCCCGCGCTCAACGCCAGCGAGACGATCACGGTGGAAGTGCTGGCCGCGCCCGGTTTCACCACCAGCTTCCGCAACGGCGACAACGTGGAACTGACCTGGCGCGCGCGCGCCGGGAAAAAATACGCGGTGGAATACAAAGAGGATTTGAACACCGTGCCGTGGACGCCGCTCTGGACGAACACGGCGGCGGGCGACTCGTTGAGCTTCACGACCCCCGTGACGAATTCACCGCAACGCTTCTATCGCATCCGCACGGTGGATTGAGGAGAAGGCGGTGGGCCGATGGCGTGACGGAGCACGTCTTCGCGTCATCGCCCGTGCCGCCACTTTTGAATCCTGAAAGGATTCGGAGAATCCAGCCCAGCGTTGCGTCGCCGAGACGCTACGCTGGGTTTGCGGCGTGATGAGGTCATCAACCCTGCAAGGGTTGAATCTTGGCGTGCGGTGGGGCGATGCAACCCTTGCAGGGTTGGGAATTTTTTTTGGGCGTGAACCCAGGGTAGCCTCGCAGACTCGGCAACCCTGGGCTGAATGGTTCAATCCTTTCAGGATTGGGGAATGGCTGATTCCGAATGTCGGTCACGCCGGACTTGAAGGCGGCTGCCATCTCCCCGCTCGAACGAATCGCTTGGAGCGCGGGCTTTCATGTCCCGCTCCATTTCCAAAAGCGCGCGCAGCACTTCGGAACCTGAACCACGACCGCGCCCGCATGGCCGTCCATCTCCGGCAGCGCGGCCATCCACCACTGCGCCGCGTCGCCGCCCGTGACGTGGCGCACGCGCGGTTCGTCCAGCGCCACGGTGAACAGTTCCAGACCGGAGAACACGCCGTCGCCGCGCGCTTTCACGAAGGCTTCCTTGCGCGTCCACAGATCGAAGAAGGCGCGCACGCGCCCGGCTTCGGGGACAGACGCCAGTTCCGCGCGCTCGTCCGGCGTGAAGAAGCGTTGCGCAATGAGGTCGTGACGGCGCAGGTCGCCGCGCACCTGCTCGATGTCCACGCCGACTTCGCCCGCGCGGGTGAAGGCGAACGCGGCGTGGTCGCCCGAATGCGAGGTGTTGAAGAAAAATTGTGGAGGAGCGACGAGCGCGGGTTTGCCCTGCGGCCCGAGTTGAAAAACAATTTCGTGCGCGCTGACGGCGAGATAGTCCGCAAGCAACGAACGCAAAATCCCGCGCGTGAGTTCCCAGCGCTCGCGCAGCCGGTCCGTGCGGAACTGGCGGGCGCGTTCCGCTTCCTCCGGCGTGAGCAGCGCGCGGAGTTTTTCCAGATCTCCGTGCGCGGACGGCAGTTGCGCGAGCCAGACGTGAACTTCCCCTTCCGCCAGCGCGGGCCGTCCGGGCGGCGTGTTCCATTCCGAACTCATGGCGCGGCGGCAATCGCGCCGGGTGCGGAGATTTCCAAAAGCTCGGCGGATGGGATGACCAGATCGCCGAGCAGCGAATCTGTCACCGTGAGGGACGCGGGCGCGGCTCGCAGTTTTTTCACGCGCAGCACCGAGCCGTCCAGCAGTCGCACTTCGTGGCCGGAGTTTTCCTCCGCCACGTCGTTCAGCACCACGACGAACGGGCCGTCCTCGAGGCCGTAGCGTTTCAAACCGAAGAGCACAGAACTGACCGTGAGCGTGTCGCGTTCGAGCGAACGAAAGTCGCACTCCAAAAAATCGCCGGTCTTCGTGAACACGCCGCTGCGGCCCTGCGCGCGGCCGTAGGGCAGGGGCGTGCGCGGCGGACGCAGGACGAGCCGCGCCACGCGGTTGTTCAGGATCGGCGACTCGGCGCGGCCCGCGAAGGCGAGGCGCACGGCGGATTCATCGGCCTTGGTGATGGTGCCGGCGAGGAAGGTGCCGTTCCGCAGCATCACGCCGCGCACCACCGGGCCGGTGTTCGTGGTGCGCGCGAGGGCGATGCTCTCGGGCGATTTGGTGCCGGTGAAGTAGTGAAAAAAATTCGTCTGCCCGATGATTTCCGGCGGCTGGCGTGGCCAAGCCCAGCCGAGTTTCACCGTCGCGGGTGTGGCGTCCTGCTCATACTCCAGCCGGAACTCCGTGTTCATCCCGACCAAGAGCGGGGTGGGGGCCGGCGGATTTTTTTCATCCCGCGCGTAGCCGGCGAAGGGATGCAGCGGCGTCTCCTGGTTGTTCAGCCACAGGCGAGCGCGCGCCCCGCCGTCGAGATGAAACGTGTAGCTCCTGGTCGTCTTGGAAATAATCTTGCCCGTCCAGCGCACGCAAAAATTCGTAGCGTTCAACGACGGATCGGGCGGGCCGGATTTCCAGTCGAAGCGCACCTGCGGATCGAGCCGGGCCATCTTCAAGTTCGTGAAGTCGCGCCCGTCAAAGTATTCGCCCACCAGTCCATGTTGCATGAACATGAGCGGAGAAATGCGCGCCGTGCCGGCGGTCCCCGCGCCCCGGCTGGACACGAGCACGCCCACATTCGCCCGCAGGAGCTGCAATTCGCCCTCGCTCTCGCGCCACGTCCGTTCGGCGCCGAGCTGGAACGGCTCGCTGGCGATCTTCTCCCACGACTGGCCGTCAGGCGCGTAGAACGCGGTGAGTTCCCGCCGCAGGAGCTGCAAACGCAGCGAGACGGGCGTGGCGGCTTTCGGCCCGACGGTCACGCGCACGGCGCGCTGGTCCGGGGCGGTGCGGCGCTGGAACTCGATGCGCCCGTCGCTGCCGAGCGTGAGCGCGGCGAAGACGGAGGAATGATGTGCGCGAATCATCACGCCCGCGTGCGTCCGTCCGCTGCCGCCGATTTCCTCCACGCGCACCAAAACATTCCCGTCGCTGATCATCGGGCGCGAAACGAAATGACCGGCGGTGGCGTTGGTGCTCCGGCCTTCGACGCGGAGGGCGAAGGTGTTCGTTTCGAGCCGGGCCGCGCCGCGCGCGTCGCCGAGATCGGTCGCGATCCAGCCGTTGGGCAACGTGGTTCCGCCGCCGAAGAACAGGCCGGAGGCGAAGGTGGCGCGGGAGAGTTGGTGCAGTTCCACGGTGGTGGATTCGCCCGAGGAACTTTGCACGACCAGTGCGCCGGCGGCGTTGAATTGAAGAACCCCTTCGAGCACGCGCCCGTCGAGCAGCCGCGCCTCGCCCGCCAGCACAGCGGCCGGCAGCAGGAGACAACTCAACAACTTCAACGCAGCGCGCACGGGAAACATCGTCCGCGCTTTCGGCGCACCCTCAAAGGTT
The DNA here is from genome assembly GCA_031380445.1 of Pedosphaera sp. Classification (GTDB taxonomy): domain Bacteria; phylum Verrucomicrobiota; class Verrucomicrobiia; order Limisphaerales; family SIBH01; genus JANNGC01. Next base: position 1,660 of record JANNGC010000690.1, on the reverse strand, counting down.
AAATTCGAGCGAGAGCGCGCGTGCGTCCGGACACGGTTTTTGAAGAACGACGACGCCCTGCCACCCGCGCGCTGGAAACTTCCGCGCCACGATTGCGCTCCGGTTTCTTTCTGCGATTCTCCGCAGATGGCAAAATTAACCCTCACCCAAATCAAAGCCGCGTTGCCGAAAGTCCCGGCCTGGAAAAAACAGCGCGGCACCATCACGCGCACCTTTCAGTTTCAGGATTTTGTCGTGGCGATGAAGTTCGTCAACCGCGTCGCGCGTGCGGCGGAGGCGGCGGCGCATCATCCCGACGTGGACATCCGCTGGAACAAAGTCACGCTCACTCTCGCCACGCACAGCGAAGGCGGTCTGACCAAGAAAGATTTCGTGCTGGCGCAAAAAATTGATGAACTCGCGGCCCGGTAGCTGGTGGAACTGGCCGCGCTGCGACCAGTCGGGCCGCGCCGAGCGGCCCGCCGGAAAGCCGAATGCGTCAGTCACGTCGTGGGTTACACGGGTGCCCGCTCTACGCGGGCGGAGTGCTGGCAGCGCGAGCACTCCCACCTTCAGGATGGTTTCGAGATGCACATGGTGAATCACCGCCGCACGGCCCGCGTCTGGTGAGGAGTTAAAGATTATCCGGTGAGAAACTGTTTCATCCTCTGTCTGCTGTTCGGACTCGCACGCGCGTTCGCTGCCGAGGTGTCGTTCACGAAAGAGATTGCGCCCGTCTTCGTCGCGAAATGTCTCGCGTGCCACAACGCTGAGAAGGCCAAGGGCGGCTACCGGATGCACACGTTCGAGGCGTTGCTCAAACCGGGTTCGAGCAAGGAAACCCCGCTCACCCCCAGCCAGCCGGCGCAGAGTCATCTCTTCCAACTTCTGCTCGCGCCCGACGAGGACGACCGGATGCCGCAGAAGGACGACGCGCTGCCGCCCGCGCAAATCGCGCTCATCAAGCAGTGGATCGAAGCGGGCGCAACATTCGATGGCCCGGATCGCACCACCGCGCTCACGCTGCTCGCACCGCCGCAACATCCCGCCGCGCCGCGCGCCTATCCCGTGGCGATGCCGATCACGGCGCTGGCCTTTGATCCGTCCGGCGAATTTCTCGCCGCCAGCGGCTATCACGAAATCATGATTTGCAATTCCCGCTCCGGCGAACTCGTGCGCCGCCTCGGCAACCTCGCCGAGCGCACCTTTGATCTCGCGTTCAGTCCCGATGGCCGCTGGCTCGCCACCGCGAGCGGCACGCCGGGGAAAATTGGCGAGGTGAAATTGTTCCACGCCACCAACGGCGAACTCGCGCGCGTGCTCGTGACCACGGCGGACGCGGCGCTCGCGCTCGCGTTCACCGCCGACAGCCAGCGGCTTGCGGCGGGCGGCGCGGACAACATCATTCGTGTTTGGGAAATGAGCGGGAGCAAGCCGCCCCTCACCATCGAGCAGCACGCGGACTGGATTCTCTCGCTCGCCTTCAGCCCCGACGGCACGCAACTCGCCTCCGGCAGCCGCGACAAATCCGCGCGCGTGTTCGACGCGCTGACCGGCGAACTGGAGACCACGCACACCGGCCACGGCGATTTCGTGACCGCCGTGGCGTGGGCCGAAAACAAGGCCGTCCTCAGCGCGTCGCGCGAAAAGGAGACGCACCGCTGGAACGCGCAAGGCGGCA
>JANNGC010000664.1:0-2140 GCA_031380445.1 Pedosphaera sp. | reverse complement strand
CCGAAGAGCGCGCCGCCAACGAGCTTGTGCAGGTCGTCGTATTCCACCGCGTCCAGTTCCCGCTGCTTGCGGTCGGCGACGTAGAGGATGATGTCGCCGTAGCCCGCAGTCATTTGCTGGGCCGCGCCGGTGACACCCTGAATCTCGACGCCGTGAATCCGGTAGCCCTTGGGCAGCGGAAAGCCGGTGACGCCCGCCGTGAGGGCGACGGGCGGACTGTCAAACTTGGTGATTTCGAGCCACTGTTTTGCCATAAAATTTTCTTGGGTGAAAGTTGCGGTTGCGGGTTTGACCAGGCGGTTAGGCCGGGGGGAGTGCGCCGCCCACGACGGGGATTTTGGACGCGCCGCGACGGATGAGACCCGCGCAGAGCACGCCGACGATGACGATGATGACGACCGGAATCACAAATTCCAGGTCCTTGAGTTTGGCGAGATATTTCATTTTTTTGCTTCGTTGCTTTTGAACTGGGCAGAGCAAATCACGGCGGGCAGCGGCGCGGTAGTTGGTGGAAAATAGCCGTGCTAAAACGCGGCGGTTTCAGCACGGCGGCGGAGAATCGGGCGGTTAGAAGAGGTTGAACTTGGGTTGCCGCAGGCGGAAGTATTTCGCCAACGCCTCCGGTGCGCTATGGGCATCTAGGCGGTGGAAGATGGACATGAGATGCGAATCAACAGTCCCACGGTGAATCTTCAAGGAGGCCGCAATGCTGTCGCGCTTCTCGCCGTTCGCCACACGTTCCAAAACTTCCAACTGGCGCGGCGTGAGTTTGTCGGCGGAGGATTTCATGGCAGCGGGTTTTCGTCGTGACTGTTGTCTTCCCATGCGACGCGCGGAGCAAATCCAGCCGTGTTCGTTCCGCAGAAGTCGGCCAGGTCGTTTGGCACGAACTTGTAAAGCACCGCTCCAAAATTGGTGTTCACCACGAAAAAGATTTCCACCGGACCGGCCACGCAACGTCGCCACGTCCAGTCCTCAGCACGCGCCGAAGTTCCACGCCACACGCTGCCCGTGAGGCCCTCCGAAACGCGCAGCATGACGTGAGGTTCAGCCGGTGCCGAAGCCACGGGACGCACGTCCACGCGAGCCGCCGCCTCGTTGAACTCGACGCGCAAGCACGCCGCCGCGAAGGCGACGAGCGCGACGAACAACAGATATGAGCGCTCGAATCTCACGCGCCTTGATCTTCAAACGACTGGACGGCCTTTAAGCACACCCAGCCAAAGAACAGGAGCGCGATGGCCGCGCACATGTTCACCACGAACACGCCGCGCGCGTGTCTGGCTTCGATTCTGGCGCACGCCGCCGCGTCCGCCTCACGCGCGAGGCGCAAATGCGTCTCGACGATGCCAGCGTCAAACGTGACGGCAGCGGCTTCGGTTACGGGGACGGGCTTGGGAGCGTTGGTTTTGTCTTTCATTGTTTTCCGAGTTGAATTGCGCCGCGTTTGTAGCCGCGCTGATTTTTATTCCAGTAGCAAAATTCTCCCGGCTTCAAAGTCGTCAGAACGTCGAGCGGAATTCCTTTCCTGACGACGTGTTTGGCAAAATCCAAATCCAATTGCTGAAAGGCGAAAATATCCGTGATTTGCCCGCGAAATTTCGGATTCACGTCGGACACGCTGGGAGCCATCGCGAACACGTCCGCGCCCCGGTTGCGGCCCTTGGTGCAATACAGCGCGAACGGATGCCCTTTCCACTTCGCCTCATGCGTCGGCAGGTAAGTTTGGATTTCGTCCGCGAGCAACGCCTTCGTGCCTTTGAATTCGGAACAGAATTGATAAACCAAATCGCAGAACCAAAAAAATCCCTCCTCCAAATCTTCAAACATTTCCGAAGGGTTGAAGCAAACCGTTCCCGTGTTGGAGAGCGCGCGGAAAATTTCGTGGCGCGTGAAGCTCGCGACCGCGCCGGTGCGAAGCTCAAATTGTCCTTCGTCGGAAAAGACGAATTTGAAATCGTAATTCGACGCGAGGAAGTCCGCGATAGCCTTGGTCGTCTTGCCGCAGCCGCTCGCGCCGGAATAAAAGAACTTCCGCGACTTGTGGCGCGGGTTCAGAAATCCGGGCGAGTGATACGCGGCGAGGTTCACAATTCAGAGCCATCGCGCACCGTGTCCTTGCCAACCTTCGGAGCCTCGG
>JANNGC010000654.1:0-6506 GCA_031380445.1 Pedosphaera sp. | reverse complement strand
GCAATTCCGCCAGGCTCAGGTGCGCGTGCGGGCCGCCCTGGCTGGGGAAGAACACATACTCCCACCGCGCCGGCCGCGACGGCGGAGCCGGGAGCTTGGGTTTTCCTCGGGAACGCATGACTTACACTCGGCTGGTCTGGCGGAGTGTCAACTTATCTGGTCAAACGCCCGTCTTCGGCTTCTCTCTGCCCCACGCGGCGCCGTGCGTCGTCGCTCGGGCGGGTGAAGATTACATTCTCAAACTACGGCTACGCTGCCCGCCTGCCTTGTTCCTCTCGCCGCCGCGCTCGTCGCGCAGGCCAGCGTCACTGTGCTCCGCCACGACCGATTCGGTGCAGCCGACCCCGGCGCGACCAACCGTCCCTTCGCCACCAATTCCCTTGATGCCGGCGCGTGCTGGCGTTCCCGCGCCGCCATGAACTGGCGCAATTCTTCCGCGCTTGGCAGGACGGGGCCGGGCTGCGGGTGTTGCGCGGTCTATGGGCAGGTGTTCCCCAAAAAAATGTTTCAAACATGGATGACACGGCTGGCCGCGACGGAACTTGTGAAGGCGGGATGAACACGGGTGCGGGCGAATGGCCACAGAGAACGCAGAGAACACAAAGAAGAGGAGGTGAACCGCTCATAAACACTGATGGCCGCTAATCCGAGCACGGACGACGGGCTGTTTTTTTATCAGCGTTTATTCGCGCGGATTCGTGGTTTGAAAATCCTTCCCCCTCGGCGTTCTCTGCTTTCTTTGATGGCTCATCAGCCGATCCCCTTTCCGAATCCGTGTTCCTCCTTGTCATCTGCGGTTAAAAACATTTTTGACCGCCTCCATAGAAAAGCCGCATCCCCTCGTCGCGGAGTCTTTTGCGTTCGGCCTCAGTCAGCTTGTTGCTGCGGGCGCGGAGTGCCTCGGCCTGGACGGCTCCGGGCGACTTCTTCGGCGTGGCTGGCCTCGCAGTTTTCATGGCAAATTCTATGAGACACGAAACTAGCGGTGGCAAAGATGGCATGCGGTCCAGCATGCCGCCGACAAGATGTCGGCATCACACTCACCCCCGCGTCAGCACTTCCACCAAGTAACGCAACTCCCCATCCACATCCCCGCCCTCATCCACGGTCTGCGCGATCTCGGCGCGGATGACTTCGCGGAATCTTTTTCGCAGACGGTGAATGGCGACCTTGATCGCGCTCTCGCTCAGGCCGAGGCGCGCGGCGGCTTCGGACTGCGGCAGCAACGCGGCATCGCCCACCAGCCAGGGCTTGAGCACGGTGAATTGCTCGGCCTTGTCCGCGCCCGCGAACTCGGCGGCGAGGGTTTGCAGCGCGCGGTCCATCACGGCCAGCGCCCACTCGCGGTCGAAGAGCGTGTCGTCCGGCGTGCTGGTCTGGTCGGCGACTTGCAGCGCGGGTTCGGTGTCGGTTTGCGCGTCGAGTGATTCGGGTGCGAGGCCCCCGCCGCGTTTCTGGCGTTGGTCGTGGTCGCGCTGGTTGGAGAGAAAGTGTTTTACCGCGCCGAGCAGGTAGGAGCGGAAACGCCCGCGCCGCGGGTCCGCCGCGCCGAGTCCGCCGCCGGCCAGCAGGCGCGCGAAAAATTCCTGCGTCAGTTCGCGCGCCGCATCCTCCTCGCGCCCTTCGCGGCGCAGGAAGCGGAAGACGGGCTGGTAATACGCCTCGCACAATTCGCTCAACGCCCCGCGCGCCTCGACGCTTTCGCCCCGCGCGCGCAGGACGAGCGTCCAGCGCGTGGGGGCGAAGGGTGAGGCGGACGAGTGGTCCGAATGCGTACTCAAGGTTGAGGGGTGGGAGGGTTGTTGGTTAATGACACCCGCTTGAAATAGATGGCGAAAGTTAAATTTGGGTCTTTCGTGTCCATTCGAAAGCGTTCGCCGTCGCGATAGTAATAGCTGTCATTCGTGCCGTAGTAACGCAAATGAATCGTGGTTGGATTCACGATCATGATCTTGTCGTACGGCGTGGCTGCTGGCGGAGCCAGACGGGAGATGCTTCGCATCTCGGCTTCATCAAATGTCAGTTGTGTGCCGGTGAACAAATCAAGAATGAGCTGAAGCTCCAGCGAATCCTTCATGGTCGTCATCATCCCCATCGTCAGCGCCGTCATGTCGCCGGTCAGCTTCGCGACATCCGGCACACCCTTGTTTGTCGCAACAGAATTTTGCACGCCACTGACAATATCCTGAACTGATTTCTGCGGCGTGGCAGTAACCGCGCGCAGTTCCGCCGTCTTCTGTGCCGAGTATTCCTTGTCGTAAATCCAGGTGCCGCGCAGCCAGCCGATGCTGGCATTCGTGGAAGTCGTTCCCGCAGCCGTGCGCGTTGAATTGTTCGTTGCCGCCTGCGCCAGCTTGTAACGAATCTTCATGCCAGCCTGCTTGTCCGTGTAGTCGGTGATTTGCAGAAGCCCCAGTCTGCCGTCACGGGTTTTGAAACCATAGGTGTAAGCGAAAGGAATCTTGTCTTCAGCCTTGCCGCCCACCTCTTTGCCGTTCGGATGCAGTGATGCGGCGAGTTGTGCCGGACTGAAGTCGTTCCACTCTTCACGCGTCAGGATTTTCATGTCCTGCCCGCTGTTGTAGAACGTGCCCTGTCCCAGATACGCGATGTCCAGACCCTGACGCTGGATCCAATCGCAGATCGCGACATCCTTCTCCGGGCTGCTTTTCAGGTTGGATAAAGACGCTGGGACTGATTTCACCCGGCCAGAGTGCAGCTCAATCGCCGTGAAACTTGGAACGACGCGCTCCATCACCGGGCCGAAGGCCAGCGGCTGCTCAGAAGAATCTTTCAACGGCGGCCCCACTTTGATCCGGGCTTTGAGCGAGCCGCCGAACGCTGCGACCGCATCGGCGTCCATCGGTTTGCCATCCAAGCCTGTCAAAACTTTGCCATCTAAACCCACCAAAAATCCACCGCCTTCCACTGGGAGCAACTCGAAAAGCAGTTTCTCCTCGCCCGGTTCCAGCCGGAAGGATTTTTGCTTCAGCGCTTGGGTCAGGAGGTCGCGGAACATTTCAAGTTTGTCGCGGCTCAACGAGTCCGGCACCCGATACTCGACGCGTTGATGGCGCACGGGGGCATTCGTGTCGCCGCCGAGAAACTCGGAGGTGCGTATCGCGGCCTTGAAGCCGGGAATCGTCGTCTCCCACGGGAACGACTTCTCCACGTCGCCATGCACGTCATCCAGGTAATCAATGGCCAGCCAGCGCACGCCCTGCACCTCGCGCAGTTCCACGGCGGTGATGGTGAAGCCAATCCTAGGCGTGGGGTCGGTGTCGGCGACGGCAACCGGTGGAGTCGGAAGCCTGTCTTTGTTTGCCTCAGCATATGCGCGATCCCGCCGCACTTTTGAATGTGCGGAAAGCGCCACGAAACCGAGCGCGGACAACATCAGGCCGAGGAAAATCCACTTAAGCACGCCGCGACGTTGGGGCGCGGGCTGGCCCGTGGCCTTGCGGGTCGTGGTGTAGATGGCCCAGATGATGAAAGTGACCAGGCCCGCCGGCACGAGCATGAGCAGGAAGCTGGCGAAGGGGATGCTCTCGCTGAAGTTTCGGATCGGAGCCACGACAAGCCAGATGGTGAGGCCGCTTAACAGGAGCACCGGCCAGGCGAGCGCGGCGAACACGGCAAACACCGCGCCGCGCAATCGTCCGCCCGACACGCTGACATCACTCAACGCCATCCAGCCGAGAATCGTGCCGAGGAAAGCGGGAATGGATGAGAGAAGGGAAATGGTCGTGAGTTTGTAGAGAAAAGAAATCACCGCCGGTGCTTCTTCGTACCGATAAGGTTTGAGCAAGAGCACTGCGAGCGACAGGAGCGGCAGCAGCAGGCTCAGGCCCACCATTGCGGCGCTGCTGATGGCTTTGAGTGACCACGCAGGAATCGAGGCCACGACCGCAGACGGCGGCACGACCATCGTGCCGTGCGGGCCGCGCGGCGTGGCGGCGGATTGGAAAATGTCGTTCAGCACCGCGCGGTTCCGGCGCAGCCAGACAAGGGCGATGATTTGGAAAATCAACGCGCCGAATTGCAGCGCGCCCAGCACCGCCTCGCCGACGGCCAACGGTTTGTCCCCGGCTTCGCCGGTCGGGACGAGGTTCTCAGTCAAGACGAGGCCGCCGATGACGAACGCGATGAGGACCATGTTGATCCACAAGGCCACGGAGATGAGGCGCGGCCCGGATTTTTTCAGCGCCCGCAGTTTCCAGCCGCCGATGAAGAGCAGCACCGTGGTCAGCAGTTCGCCCCAGAAGATGCCCATGCGAGTCATCACTTGGACGAACTCCGCGTAGGCGTTCGGGTGTGGCGTAGTATCCATCGTCATCAGGCCGACGAACCAAAGCGCGGGCACGACCAAGAGCGCGAACACGGTGATGAACTGCGCCATGCGCGGCAAATGCGGGTGGCAGAGGATGAAGTCTTCGACGGGTGCGACGGACGGAGGGGGAGTTGCGGAGGGACGAGCGCCCGCGCCCACTTCGGTGAGATGCTCGACGGTCGTGCCCATTTCGCCCGCGCTTTGGAAACGCTTCTCGCGCTCCCGCTCCAGGGTGCGCATCACCACATCATCCACGCGCGAGTCCACCGGGGTCTTGGCCGAGGGCGGGCCAAAACGGCCGAGCGGCAGTTCGCCGGTGAGCAGTTCGTAGAAGACCACGCCGAGGGAATAGATGTCCGCGCGATGATCGACGGTGGCCGGCTTCTCGATTTGCTCCGGGGCCATGTAGTGCATGGTGCCGAGGGCCGCGCCGGTGGCGGTAAGAGAAACGTCGGAGTGCTCCTCGCCCACGAGTTTGGCGATGCCGAAGTCGGCGATCTTCACGCGCCCCTTGGCGTCGAGCAGGATGTTCTCGGGCTTGATGTCGCGGTGGAGAATGCCTTCCTCGTGCGCGAACTGGAGCGCTTCGCAAATCTTCGGCACGATGGTCAGCGCCTCGGCGGGCGAGAAGCGTCCGGCCTGCATGGCCTGGCGCAGGTTCACGCCGTCCACGTATTCCATCATCAGGTAGTAGAAGCCGCCGGCCTGCCCGAAGTCGAAGATGCTGACGATGTTCGGATGGTTCAGGCGCGCGAGCACGCGGCCCTCGCGGTTGAAACGCTCGGCGAACTGCGGATCGCGGGCCAGCGAGTCGGGCAGCAGCTTGAGCGCGACAAAGCGGGCGAGGTGCGGCTGGCGGGCCTTGAACACGAAGCCCATGCCGCCGCGCCCGATCAGTTCGATGATCTGGAGCTGCGGGAAGGCAACGGCGAGGCGTTCGAGCGAAGGGATTTGTGATGTGGCGGTGGGGGCAGCTTCAGGAGCCGCCGCCGCCGCGAACACGCATTGCGGGCAAAGGCCTTGCGGCGCTTCGGGCGGCACGGTCGCGCCGCACTTGGGACAGGCGTTGATTGAATCAGTTTTCATCTTGCCCGGTTACTGAGGCAACGGCGGGGCGAGGTTACAGGGGAAGTTTCAGAACTCACAAGGCGAGGGAAATCAACGGCGCGCGGGTTAGAACCTCGCGCGCCGTTCACGCGGCTCCCCTCTGTTGACCTTCCCGCCACCACGCCCGCATCCTGCCGCCCATGAAAGTTTCGCCGCCGTATCCCGGATTTTTTGTCGTCATCGAGGGCATTGATGGCGCGGGGAAATCCACGCAGGCGAAGCTCCTCGGCGAACGGCTCACCGCGCGTGGCCAGCGCGTGGTGCTCTCGCGCGAGCCGACCATGGGCCAGTACGGCAAACTCCTCCGCGAATCGGCGCAGACGGGGCGGCTCTCCATCGAGGAGGAAGTGGAACTGTTCCTGAAGGATCGCCGCGAGCATGTGAACGAGCTGATCCTGCCGCGCCTGCGCGAAGGCTGCGTGGTGATCGTGGACCGCTATTATTTTTCCACCGCCGCGTATCAAGGCGCGCGCGGCGTGGACCCGCAGGAGCTGATCCGCCGCAACGAAGAGTTCGCGCCCGAGCCGGATTTGCTCGTGCTGTTCGATCTGCCGGTGGAGGACGGCTTGAGCCGCGTGCGCGCGCGCGGCGACCAGGCGGATCACTTCGAGCAGGTGGAGCAACTGCGCCGCGTGCGGGAAATTTTCCTGAGCATCAGCAAGCCGTATCTTGTGAAGGTCGATGCGCGGAAAGAGCCGGGCGTGATCGCTGAGGAGATTTGGGAGGCGGTGGAGGAGAAGCGGGGCAGAAAATCCTGAGCGCCAAGGTAGGGCGCGGTGTCCTCACCGCGCCGCGCTGGAATCGGAGAGGCGGTTGGAATTTGCCTGCGCCTTTGAATCCTGAAAGGATTCAGATAATCCAGCCCAGGGTTGCGCGGCACGCGCTACCCTGGGTTCACCGGCCAGAATTTTTTCCCAACCCTGAAAGGGTTGCATCACGGCTTGGGTGTTCTCGCGCCGAGCAATTCAACCCTTTCAGGCATCGGTGTCTAGCAGCATGAGAACAGATCGAGGCCACGATGCGGTGCCGAGATCGCAGGAGGCCCGCCCGCCCGTCGCTCTTGGGCGGG
>JANNGC010000650.1:0-2829 GCA_031380445.1 Pedosphaera sp. | reverse complement strand
CAGCCATTTCGTCCAGGAAATGCCGAACCAGCCCGGCACCACGAGGCGCAAGGGAAAGCCATGCTCCTTCGTCAGCGGCTCGCCGTTCATCTCGTAGCAGAGCAGGAGGTCGTCGCGCATGGCGTCGTTGATGTGCAGGCTGCGCGCGAAGTTTTGCGGGTAATCCTTCTCACGAATCTTTTCCACCTTCTCATCCGCGCCGAAGAACACGAACTCGATGCCGCGCTTGAGCGGCGTGCATTCGGCGAGCAAGTCGGCGAGCGGCGTGCCCGTCCACGTCACGTTGCCAATCGCACCCATGAAACCGCCGCTGTTGCCGTTGCCGCCGCACTCCAGCGTGGCGGTCACGGTTTTGCGCCGGCGTTTCTTGATATCCTCAAGCGTGAGCGTCCGGCCCTTGCGCACGAGGCCGGAGATTTCCAGCGTGTGATCCTCGGCCTTGAGCGTGGGCACGTTGTAATGCGTGACCACGTAAAGGTCTTCGCTCTTGGTGCGCCAGTTCGTGAGTTCGGGCCAGCGCGTCTGCCGCTTTACGTTCGGCTGCGGATCAAGAAACGGAATGAGCACGCCCTCATCCACCTCCGGCCCGCCGAAGAGCGAGAGCGGATACTGCGCGAAGGCGAGCGCGGCGGTGGCGACGCTGGCCTTGAGCATGTGGCGGCGCGAAACGGCGTGGGAGCGGGTCGGTGTTTTCATAGGTCGCAGGGATTGAACAGCTCGCCAAATCAACGCCAGCCTGCGTGCTACAGCTTCTTGATCTGCACGTTGCGGAAGGCCACGGGATCGTTGTGACCGGCGAAACCAAAGTGGCCGCTCTTGCGTTCCTTGCCGGGGTGCGGCGTGTTGGCCATGAAGTTGGTAATCTTCGAGAGGTCGGTGTTGAGGATGACCACGCCGTTCAACTCGGTGATGATCGTCGAGCCTTTCACGGTCACTTCCTGGAAGTTCCATTCGCCGACCGGGCGGTGATAGCCACGTTGCGCAGCGGCCATACCGTAGGCGGAGCCGTGGGCCTGGCGCGGATCAATCTTGCCCTTCAGCTTGTCGTAGTTGTCGTCGAGAATTTGCAACTCGCACAGGCCCTGGTACGCGGTGTCGCCCTGGCCGGGATAGCGCAATGCGAGACCGTTGTTGCCGGCGGGCGGGACTTTGAATTCGAGGCGCACCACGAAATCACTGAACTCATCCTTCGTGAAAATCGTGCCGCCCTTGCCGGGCAGGCACATGACCGCGCCATTCGTCACCACGTAATTGTCCACGGGACCAGTCCAGCCCGTGAAGTCGCGGCCATTGAAGATCGAGGCAAAATCTTTTCCGCTCTTCCCCGCGAGAATCTTGTTTGCTTCCGCGCCGCCAATCTCGCGCAGCTTGACGTTGCGCCAGCGAATCTCGCCGCCGTGGGTCTGGAGTTGAATCGGGCCGCGCGCGGGGACGCCGGCCTTGCGGTCGTAATAGTTCTCCATGATGGCGTGATCCACCACGAGCTTGTCGTTCAGGAAAATGGTCACGCGCGCGCCGACCATGAGGATGCGGAACTTGTTCCACTCGCCAAAGGGATGGTCGGCGAAGACGAGCGGGTCTTTGCCGGGCGCACCCGCGCTGTTGTTCCAGAGGCCGCCGCTGCCTTTGTCGGCACCGAGCGGAAACTTGTTCGTCTCGGTGAAGTCCCAGATTTGCACCTGCGGCACGCCGCGCAGATAAATGCCGGAGTCCGCGCGCGCCACGGTTTTGTATTCGAGCACCAACTCGAAATCGCCGTAGTCCTTTTCCGTCGTGGCATACGCGCCGAGGCCATCATTCACCAACTCCTCGTTCTCGACATACCAGTGGGATTTTCCGGTCTTGGCGTTGGTCGCCATCATCGAGGCGTTCCACTTGGCAATTTGCTCGGCGCGTTTGTCGTCCGGCAGCGCGAGGAGCTTGCGATGATCGTAAGTGTCGCCGCCGCGCCAGCCCGTGAGATCCGCGCCGTTGAACAAGGAGACGAAGCGCGAGTCCCGGTCCTGCGCCGTGGCGCAACCGCTGACCATGACCGCCAAAAGTCCGACGGAAAGAATCCGCGAGAGCGTGTGAAGTGATTTCATAAAATTGATTTAGGCAAAACCGACGCCGGGCGAAATGAATTTCTTCAGGCCTTCCGTCCGGCGGGCGGGCCGGGCGCGCTTGCCAGTGTCGGCCAGACTAGCCGCCGGCCGGACGCTCGCCGTCCGGCCATGAGGACTGCGTGATGACTTTTCCAGCGCGCAACGTGGCCTCGGCTTTGAGGCAGCCGCTGGGAAACCAGGCGCGGGAGAGGCCGTCGGGCTGGCCGTCACGCATTTCGATTTCCTCGACGCGCGCGCCGCGTTCGTCCCAGCGGCGGAAGGTGCCTTCGAGTTTTCCGTGGGCGATGTTCACCTCGGAAAGTTTATGGCCGTTCGCGTGCCACTTGGTGCGCAGGCCGTGCGACGTGCCGGCGACGAAGTGTTCTTCAACTTGTTGCGCGTCGTTCGTGTGCCAGCCGAGCGAGAGGCCGTGCGGCAGGCCATTGGAAATTCCGGTGCGCGATTTCTTCGTGCCGTCGTCGTAGGTGTCGAGCAGGACACCGGTGAAAAAGTTGGTTTCGCCGGGCCGCTGCCAGTGGTCGGCGGTGAGGACGAGGTTGGTGCGGTGGAGTTCGGGCGGCGCTGCGGTGGAAGCGACAGGATGCTGGCGTGTGAAAAAGAATATCACTCCGCCAACGACGGCCAGCACGAGCACGCCTAGCAACAAGGTAGGGCGCGTCGCTCCGCGCGCGCCGCAACGTGAACTGCGAACCATCGCGCCCTTGTTCCAAGCCTGGCCCGGCGC
>JANNGC010000613.1:0-8756 GCA_031380445.1 Pedosphaera sp. | reverse complement strand
GGCTTTTGCCAGCGCGTTGCGCGACCTGTCCGTCGTGCCGCCGTTGGATGAGGCCACGCGCGCGGGTGAAATCCTGGACGTGTGCGGCACGGGCGGGGACCAACTGAACACATTCAACATTTCCACGACCGTCGCCCTCGTGGCGGCGGCGGCGGGCGTGACGGTGGCGAAGCACGGGAACCGCGCCATCACCTCACAGTCCGGCAGCGCGGACGTGCTGGAGGCGCTGGGCATTCGCGTGGATTTGGAACCGGCGGCGGCGGCGCAGGCGTTGCGCGAGCAACAGTTCGCATTTTTCTTCGCGCCGAAATATCACCCGGCGTTCAAAAATATTTTGCCCGCGCGCAAACTGTGCGCGGCGCGCGGACAGCGCACCATTTTTAACTTCCTCGGGCCGCTGCTCAATCCGGCGCGGCCCACCGCGCAGCTTATCGGCGTGCCGCGTCCCGAGATGTGCGAGCCGGTCGCGCGCGTGCTGCAATCGCTCGGCATCCGGCGCGGCCTGGTGGTGTGCGGACAGGTGGGGCAGGGCGGGGGCGGCGCGTGGCTGGATGAATTTTCTACGCTGGGCGAGAACCACGTCGCGGAGTTTTATCAGGAGCGGGGCTTCCACGTTTCCACGTTTTCGCCGGGACAGTTTCCGCTCCAACCCGCCACGCTGGCGGATCTCGTGGGCGGCGACCGCGCGATGAATGCGACCATTCTCCGGCGCATCTTGCAAGGTGAGGAACGCGGGCCGAAGCGGGACGCGGTGCTGCTGAATGCCGCCGCCGCGCTGTTCGTGGCGAACCGCGTGAAGAGTTTCGCCGAAGGCTGGGAACTGGCCGAAGAATTGATCGATGGCGGCCGCGCGGCGAAAAAACTCACGGCGCTGGCGGCCGCGTGACGTAGCGCCGACTTTCCCGTCGGCAGGTCGGGAGGCATTCGAGCCTCCCGTTCACGCGGCTGCGTTTGGTGTTTGGAAGACGAGACTGGAAAGTCTCGCGACCTGCCGGTTGGAAAACCGGCGTTACTGCGGTGCTCGTTGATCCATTTTTCCGGTTGGCTCGCTCTGTCGCTTCTGCCATTCATCTCGCCACCAGACTTGAAGGAGCAAACGCATGTATAAAATCATTGGCGCGGATCAAAAGGAATACGGGCCGGTCAGCGCGGAGGAAATCCGCCGATGGGTCGCGGAAGGCCGGGCCAATGGCCAGACGCTGCTTCAGGCCGAAGGCCAGACGGACTGGCGTTCGCTCTCGTCGTTTCCCGAATTTGGCGCGCCGGCCCAGACTGGGTCTGTGGCTCCCGCGCCGGGCGTGGACGCGGCGCGCTTGGTGAGCGGTCCGGCGACGGCGCTGCTGGTCGTGGGCATTTTGTGCGTCGTGACGGCGGTGCTTTCGCTGGCTTCAAACCTCATGGGAGCAGGCACGGAAAGATTCGCCAATCTGCCGCCGCAGTGGCGAGGCCTGGCCGAAACGAGTTCTGGCCCAATGGGCGTGGTGACCGGCCTCATCGGTCTGGCGGTCGGAGCCTTCATTATTTTTGCCTCCACCAAGCTGCGGAAATTGGAAAGCCACGCCTTGGTGATGACGGCGGCGATCCTCGCCTCGGTGCCGTGTCTTTCGCCGTGCTGCTGTTTTCCTCTGCCCGTCACCATTTGGCTCATCGTGGTGCTGAACAAGCCCGAGGTGAAATCTTCCTTCCACTGAGATGACTGCGGCTCCGTCGGCCCGTCCCAGCCAGCGGAGCCAGAGGAAAATTTTTCTCGGCGCCGGGATCGTGGCGGTCGTGGTGGTGGCGGCGGTTCTCTTCTTCTTCAATCCCGCCGAGCATGGATTTTTTCCGCGCTGTTACTTTCGCGCGATCACCGGCTGGGACTGTCCGGGCTGCGGCGGGCTGCGGGCCGCGCATCAGTTGCTGCACGGCGAGGTGCGGGCGGCGTTCACGCTGAATCCGCTGCTCGTGCTGGCGCTGCCGCTGGTCGGATATTTCGCCGTGCGGTTTTTGTTCGCGCGCTTCACGGGCCAGAAACTTCCGCAGCCGTTTCGGAGCGGGCCTTGGATTTGGGTGGCGGCGGTCGTGGTGGTGGCGTTCGGCGTGGCGCGAAATCTCCCCTGGTGGCCTCGATTCTGACGGCACTCCGCACTTTCAGCATTTCAGTTTTCAGCGTTTCAGCTTTTTGCTTTTCGACAGGACACATTTCCACGAAACGGGACGACCCTGCCTGATTGCGGGACAGCGCGACGAGCGGGCGATGCAGGAACGTGGGAACGAGCGCGGCCTGTTTGTCGGATAATCCCCGTGGCACCTCGGCTGCTAAGTGCCGGGAAGTATGCCGCTGCCCTTTTTTAAGACCCGCGTTAAAAAGCGCGAGGATGTGATCGCGATTGACCTCGGTGGTCGCCACACCAAGGCCGTCCATGTCCGCAATGTGGGCGGACGCCTGACGCTGGTGAACTTCGCCGTCCATGATTCGCCTTCTGAAGACACCGCCACGCCTTCGGTCGAGGTGCTGGCCGAGCATTTGAAGGGCGTGACGAAGGCATTGGGCGAGGGGACGAAGACGGTTGTGGTTTCGCTGGGCGTGGCGGACACGGTGGTGCGCCGCACGGAGATGCCGCCGATGCCGATGGATGACTTGCGGCAGTTGCTCCGGTTCAACACCAAGAATTATCTCCAGCAGGATTTGCCGGATCATGTTTTCGACTGCTCGGTGGTGCTGGCGCGCATGACGGACGGCTCGATGCCGGCCGAGGCACCGAAGGCCGCGCCGGGGCAGAAGCAGCAGCTCATCGTGGGCGCAGGCAAGCGCCAGATGGTGGAGGACGTGGCGAGCGCGATTCGCGAGGCGGGCCTGACAGCGGCGCAGATTGTGCCCGGACTGATCGGTCCGGTGAACGCGTTTGAACTGAGCGAGCCGGAACTTTTTGCGAACGAAGCGGTCGCGCTCGTGGACCTCGGATTTCGGAACACCACCATCACTATTTTGCTCCGCGGCGAACTCGTCATGCACCGGGTGGTGCATCTCGGCGGGGACCGGCTGACGCAGGGCTTGGCGGACACGATGGGCATCAGCTACGCGGAGGCCGAGGGCATCAAGGTGGGCATGCCTACGGAAGTGCAGGCGGCGCTGGAGCCGCTGGTCGGCGGGCTGGGCCGGGAGCTGCGTGCGTTTCTGGATTTCTTCGAGCACCAGCAGGACGTGCCGGTGTCGCAGGTTTTTGTGTCGGGCGGTTCGGCGCGCGGCGAGCTGCTGGTGCAGGCGTTGCAACTGGAACTGATGGTGCCGTGCCGGACGTGGAATCCGGCCAAGTCGTTCGACATGCCGCTCCACGCCGATCAGGCGGCGGAGTTCATCGCAGTTTCCCCTCAACTGGCCGTCGCGGTGGGCGCGGCCATCAGCGCACTCTGATTTATGGCGATTCGCATCAACTTATTGGCAGAAGCCCAGGCGGCGGAAGAAATGCGCCGGAAGGATCCGGTCAAGCGCGCGATTTGGATCGGCGGCTTCGCCGTCTTCCTCGTGTTGCTGTGCTCGGCCACGCTGCAATTCAAAATCATCATCGCGAAGTCCGAGGCCAGCAGCCTGAACTCGAGCTGGAAGCAGATCGAGAAACAGGTCAAGGACGTGACCGATCACCGGGCCCGGACGCGCGAGCTGACGCAGAAGCTGGCCGCGCTCGACCAGTTCACCACCAATCGGATGCTCTGGGCCACAGCCTTGGACGCGTTGCAACGCACGCCGGTCGAGGGCGTGGAACTGGTGCGCATCCAGACCCAGCAGACGTTCACGCTGCACGAGTCGGCGCTGGCGGTCGAAGGCAAGCCGGCCCCCAAGCCCGCCACCGCCACGGAGCGCGTGGTGCTGACGGTGGAAGGGCGCGACTACAGCGCGCAGGCCGGCAGCCAGGTGCCGCGCTTCCGGCAGTCGCTCGCCTCGTCGCCCTACTTCGAGTCCGCTTTGCAGAAGAGCAACACGATTCAACTGACGAGCCAGACGGCGCCGCAAAGCGACGCGGGCCGGGCCTTCGTCGGTTTTGGTTTCAAACTGTTTTACGAGGAAAAGGAGCGCCGGCTGCATGACTAAAATTCCCAAGGACAAACGCGACAAAATCATTCTCATCAGCGTGGCCACGCTGGTGGTGGTGGGAACCTTGTGGTTCCTGCTCATCAGCGCCCAGCAGGGGATGCTGAAGCGGGCGCAGACCGAGGCCAAGAAGTCCCGCGAGCAGCTCGAGGGCGGCCAGCGGACGGTCAAGGCGCAGGCCGCGATGAAACAGGATTTCGAGGAGGCCAGCCAGGCGCTCCGGCAGCGGGAGCAGGCCATGGCTTCGCCCAACGACATGTATCTGTGGCATATTGAGACGCTGAACAAGTTCCGCCTCGGCTACAAG
The DNA here is from genome assembly GCA_031380445.1 of Pedosphaera sp. Lineage (GTDB taxonomy): Bacteria > Verrucomicrobiota > Verrucomicrobiia > Limisphaerales > SIBH01 > JANNGC01. The sequence goes on along the minus strand of JANNGC010000613.1, from coordinate 4,380 downwards.
GTGGAGATTCCGCAGTTCGGACGCGAGCAGATGGCGGACGTGGGCGTGCTGCCGAAGTTTCCCTACGCGGCGGCGGTCTTCAATGTGCGCGGCACGGCGCATTTCCACGAGTTCGGCAAATTCATCGCCGACTTCGAGAACGCCCATCCTTGCATGAGGGTGCAGAACCTCATCCTCGAACCGGCGGCGGCGGAACTCGTCTCCGGTGATCCGCGTGAAGCGCGTGAGAAACTTAGTTTCAAGATGGAACTGCTGACCTTGGTCCGTCCCAACGCTCTATGAAAAAGTTCGCCTCCCAATTGATCTTCAAGTGCGCCGCCTTCGTGTTGCTCTGCGGCTCCGGTGCGCTCGTGCAGGCGGGCAGCGAGACCAACAAGGTCTCGCACGTTGTTCCGCCCGCCGTGGTGCGGTCGGTCTTCACGGATGATCCGAACACGGGCAAGGATCCGTTCTTCCCACGGTCCGCCCGCCGGCAGCCGGCGGTGGAAGTGGCCAGCGCGACCAACGCCGCGCCGCCGCCCAGCACGCTCTTCAGCCAGCTCACGTTGAAAGGCATCTCGGGCACGAAGGGCCAGCGGCTCGCGCTGATCAATTCCTCCACCATCGGCGTGGGCGAGCGCGCGGAAATCCGCTCCGGCGCGCAGCTCGTCAAAATCTTGTGCCGCGAAATCCGCGACAGCTCCGTGCTCATCGAACTCGTGGGCGGCACCGAAGTCCGCGAACTCAAGCTCCGCGAAGGCATTTAATCTCCACCGATTTAGAACCGACAACTAACCAACCAATATGAAACGACACGTCCTGCTCCTGGCCTGCTGCCTCGCTCTCGCGACCACCGTGCTGGGTCAAAACGAACCGGCCCCCGCGACGCCCGCCACTCCGGAAACGCCGGCGGCTCCGGCCACGCCCGCGACACCAGTCGCGCCTGCGGAAGCGCCCGCCGTGACACCCGCCGCGCCCGCCGTGGAGCAGACTCCCGCGACGCCCGCCACTCCGGCGGTCGAGCCGGCCGCAGCCAAGCCTGCCACCAGTGCCGTGCCGGCCGTTCCTGCCGCCGACTTGGTGGAGACGAATTCCGCCGGAGCCGAGTTGGTGCCGCTCATCGTGATTGATGACGTGCCGCTCCTCGATGCCGTGAAGAATCTCGCGCGCCAGGCCGGTTTGAATTACCTGCCCGACCCGAGCCTCGCCACCATCACCAACCAGCCGAACGTCACCATGCGTTTGGAAAAAGTTTCCGCCATGGACGCGCTCACCGCCGTGCTCGACACCTACAAATTGCAAATCGTCCACGACCCGCGCATCAAAGTTTCGCGCATCACGGTCAAGGACCCGAAGGCCGCCGACCCGCTCTTCACCAAGGTCGTCCAGCTCAAGCACACGCATCCCTCGAACGTCGTCGAGATCGTGAAGCGCACGCTCTCGCCGAACGGCAACGTGATGGGCGACCTGCGCACCAGCCAGTTGATCATTCTCGCCACGGAAAAGGAATTTCCCGGCATTGAAGAACTGATCGCCAAGCTCGACACGCCGACCAAGCAGGTGCTCATCGAGGCGCAGATTTGGGAAATGTCCAAGAACCCTCGCACGGTCAAGGGCATTGACTGGGCCGGCACGCTGGCCGGGCAGAACGTCAGTTTCGGCAACGGCCGCTTGAAGCAGACTGAATCGGACGTGACGACCTTGCTGCCCGGCACGCCCAAGACCGCGCTTAATGGAGCCGGTGTCCCGTACACCGTCACGCCCGGTTCCTCGACCACGGAAAAGTACAGCTACCAGCCGGGCAGCGGCCTGACGCTCGACACGTCCCGCGGCTTTCACCCGGCCACCGCGTTCCTGAACGCGGACGGTTTGAGCGCGGTCATCTCGCTGTTCAACACGGACACGGACACGGAAATCGTCTCCACGCCCCGCGCCGTGACGCTCGACAACCAGCTCGCCACGCTCTCCGTGACGCGCGCCTTCCCGATTTTCAAAGTCACGCCCGGCTCGGCGAACAGCCCCGCCGGCGCCGAAATCACCTACACCAACCTCGGCACCATCCTCTACGTCACCCCGCACATCGCGGCCAACAGCAACATCACCATGCACGTCATCCCCGAGGTCTCGGACATCGCCTCGGTGGACGAGCAGATCATCAACGGCTTCCGCAACACCGCGAACGTCTATTCCATCCGCCGCATGGAGACGCACGTCAACATTCCGAACGGCAACACCCTCGTGCTCGGCGGACTCATCAGCGACCGGCTCGGCAATCAGCAGAAGAAAGTGCCGTTCCTCGGCGACGTGCCCGGACTCGGCTACCTCTTCCGCCACTCGGACAAGAGCCGCGCCAAGGTCAACCTCGTGGTCTTCCTCACTCCGACCATTGTGGGCGACAGCGACTTCCGCGAAACCACCACGGACTTTCTCCAGACCAAGGCCCCGGTCGAGCGCGACACCAAGGAAGCGTTCTACGACAGCGCCAAACCCTACGACTGGACGAAGCCGAAAAGCGAAACCAGCACGGCGGCGAAGAACTGATTTTGAGAGTTCACTTCAAGTCATAACACTATGAAGAACTTGTTTCTCCAATGGCGCGGGCAGGGGGCAGCCCTCCTGCTCGCCGCCTCGACGCTCGCGGCCCACGCCGCGGCGGACGTGAAAACCCTCGGTGGCGGGCCAAACATGGCCGGCCCCGGCCGGCTCGGCGCAACGGACGGTCCCACGCTCGAGTTTGCGAAATTTCGCAGCCCCGTCTCCCTCGCGCTCGACACGAACGGCAGCCTGATCGTCGCCGACCAGGGCAACAACTCGGTGCGGAAAGTTTCCAAGCCCGGGCAGGGTGACAGCCTCACCAGCACCTTCGCCTCCCGGCTCCCGTCGCCCGTCGGCGTCGCGGTGGACTCATCGAACCTCGTCTATGTCCTCACGCAACGGGACGGCAAGCTGCGGAAGTTCAACGGCTCGGGCGCGCTGCTCCAGACCGTCTCCGGCTTCCGCGTGCCCACCGCTCTGGCGCTCGGCCGGAACGGCGACATCTTCGTGCTGCAACTGAACGGTCAGGTGCTGAAGCTCGTGCTCACCAATGCCGCGCCGCTGCTCACGCTGGATCAGGTCGGCGGCCAGGCCATCACCGGCCTCAACGCGTTCCGCCGGCCGCGCGGGCTGGCCTTCCTCCCGAACGGCGATCTCGCTGTCGCGGAATCCACCGGCCACGCCATCTGGCGGCTGAGTTCCACCAACGGACTCAACTACACGATGAGCATCATCGCCGGCGGCTTGAACGGCGTGCGCAATCCCGTGGGCCTGCTCGACGGCTCCGGCGCGGAAGCGCGCTTCAATGCTCCCTACGGCCTCGCCACCGCTCCGAACGGCGCGCTGGTGGTCACGGATCGTTTGAACCACCGCCTGCGCGTCATTGATACGAACCTCGCGGTCACGTCGCTTTACGGCGTGCCGAAGAAGCAGTGGATGCGCCCGTTCCCCGGCTGGGTCGAAGGTGCGGGCGGCGCAGAAGGCGTGGCCGCGTCGCGTGACCCGATGGGTGTCACGGTCAGCAGCAACGGCACCGTGTATGTCGGTGAAATTTTCTGGGGCCTGCTCCGTGCGGCCTCCGGCACCGGCCTGGGCCTGCCGGGCAGCGGTTCGGACACGAACGGCAACGGCGGCCCGATCAACACGAACCTGCTCGTGGCTCCGCTCTTCGGCCCGAACTCCGGTTACTTTCCATTCGGCGTGACCATCACCGTGACCAGCGCCGCGCCGGTCTATTACACCACGGACGGCACGGAGCCGACGACGAACAGCACCTCGGTCGCACTCGAGAATGGCACCGGCTCCTTCCGCTTCACCGAAAATTTGCGTGACCTGACCTCGCTGCGCTTGAAGGCGATTTCCGCCGCCGGCTCGAGCACGGTCGTGAGCGGCCAACCCGCGTCGGCGAACGAGTTTGGCATTCCGCGCGACTTCACTGCGGGCAGCGGCGCGAGAATTCTCGTGCCCATCGTGGTGAACCTGCGCCCGGGCGCGCGGATCAAATCCTTCCAGTATCGCGTGTCGATCACTCCGCTGAACGGGGCGCCGCCGATTGAGCCGTATCTCACCGCCGTTCCCGTGAGCGCGAGCGACTTCGTGCCGATTGTCACGGCGGCGGCACCCGGGCAGACAGCCCGCTACTCGGTGTCGGACTCCTATTTCCTTCCGTTCGACCCGACCACCATTGAAGTGTACGTGGCCGGCGTTGGGACCAACTCCTTCATTGATGTCGAAAAATTTGCCACCACGACGCTCCTCGCTGTGCCGATCAGCGGCGCGGCGCTGGAGGGCGACACGTATCGCATTCGCGTGCTGGAAGTCTCCGCCACGACGGACGGCTACCAGACACCGATTCAAATCGCTCCC
>JANNGC010000603.1:0-2690 GCA_031380445.1 Pedosphaera sp. | reverse complement strand
CTGGATGCGATTCTTCCTCTCCTCTGGGGAGAGGGCCGGGGTGAGGGGAAGCGCGCCCGCTCGAAAAGTATGTTCACCAACCAGAACAGAATGAACGCGCGGACTCGGCGGTCCGCGCTCCTGTCCCGTTACCGCACGCGGTAGAAGCGCAGCGGTGACGCGGTGTTCGTGTGGCTGAGTTGGATGATGCCGCCGGCGGCTGAATTCGTAGCGAGGCGCGTCCACGTCACCAGGTTGGTCGAAGTTTCAAAAACGTAGTTGCTCCCCGCCACACCCAGGAAGGTCGTGCTGAACACGCCGTTCGTCCGCTGCGATGGCAGGAAGCGCGCGGGTGAATTCAGATGCAACATCGCCGCCGCGCTGGTCACGGCTCCGGCGGTGTTCGACACCCGCACATCGTAGCTCCGCTGATCCGTGGCGCGGAAATTTGTGATGGTGATCGAGGCGTTGGTGCGGCCCGGCCAGTTCACGCCATTCGTGCGCCATTGATACGTCATGGGCGCGGTGCCGGAAGCCGTCACGTTGAGCGTGACGTTCGCACCGGCCGCCACCGTCTGGCTGATCGGTTGCGTCGTGATCGTAGGGCGCACGGGCGGTGCGGTCGTGCCGTGTGTGACGGAGAGCTGGTAGAACGAAACGCGCCCGCCTTCCGTGACCGGCCCGGCGTTGTCCTGCAAGTACGCGCCGGCCTTGAAGTAGAATGTGCTGTCCGTGCCCCACGCGGGATCACTGGCCACGAAATCATGGCGGTTGGTCACGCCGTTCACGGCCACGATGGCCACGCCGTCCACGACTTTGATCTCGTAATCGATCAGCGCGTTGGCTCCGACATCGTGGATGAACTTGGCGTCGCCGCTCGCGGTCAGGCTCTTGCGGACATACACCTGCACCCGGCCATTGCCGTATTGCACTTTCACCAACCGTTGCACGGGATAGCCATGCACCTGGCCGATGATGACGTCGCCGGTGTCCGGCTGCTGGGTCACGCGGCATTGGCCGCGCAAGGTGTGGGTGCCGTCCGCCGTCCAGTTCACGCTGGAGTCGGTGCCGCTGATCAATTCGCGCAGCTCGGTACGTGGAGCCGTCGCACCGCTCGTCGTGACGCCAATGACCGGGCACCAGAAAACCATCGCGCCATCCGTGCCGGTGTAAAAGAACTCGCTCGTGTAGGTTTGGAGCTGGGGATATTTGATTTCCGCAGGCGAGCCATTCAAGCCGCCGGACACGTCCACGGGCAGCGTCAGTTTCCAGCGACGAAAATCAAAACTTTCTCCGGGCGTGGCGGCCCACCCGGCATACGCGCCGACCAACAGCGCCAGCGCCATCAAACATGTTTTAGAAAACAGACTGCTCATAATTCACCGGTACGGGCGCGAGCGAGAAACGCAATGGCGCGGCGGGAGATTGTCAGGTTTTGCCCAGAGCATTTTGCCACGGGCGTCGGGCGAAACGCCTTGCTCTGCGGACTGGACGCATCGGCCCCGCCGCGTTCGAGGCAATGATGGAAGCGCGAAATCGCCAGGGCGGCCTGGCGAAGAACATTCTGATTCACGAATCGAAGATCGGCATTTCGCACGGAGGGCTGAAATAAATGTTCCTCACGCCAAGGCGCGAAGGCCGCTAAGGGCGGAAATTCCCCCCCCGCTTCGCGTCCTTCGCGTGAGGCTTTTCGGACCGCACCCAGATATTTCACCCCGGCCCTCCGGCAGTTCACCCCCCGGCAGAGCAGCCCCGCCCAAAAACGAATGGCAACGGCGGCCGAAGCCTGCTAACCACCCGCAGCCCATGACAACGAAAAGACATTCCTTCGTCGCACTTTTTGCGGCCTTGGCGGGATTCATCTCCGCCGAGGCGCTGCACGCGGATACAACTTACACCGTGCGCCAGACTTTTACCGTCAAAGCCCTGCCCGAGGGCGCGAAGCAAGTGCGCGGGTGGTTCTGGATGCCCGAGGACCGGGCCGAGCAGAAGGTCACGGACTTCCGCGTGGTGGAAGCGCCAGCCTCGCTGAAGATCACCCGCGACCCGCGCTACGGACGCTCATGGCTGCACGCGGAGGTGGCGGCGGATACGAACGCGCCACTGCGCATCGTGACGGAATTCACCGTGGTACGCCGCTCGGTGAGCGGGATGGCGATGGCGATGAAAGCCACGCCGCTGACCGAGCAGCACCAGCGCGTTTTTGCCGCCGAATTGCGGAAGGACGAGAAGCACATGGAGGTCACGCAGAAACTTCAGGACCTCGCGGATGATCTCGCGGGCAACGAAAAGAATCCGGTCCTTCAGGCGCGCAAGTTTTTCGATTACGTGATCGAGAAGAGCGACCACTACTCGAAGTTTGGCCCGATGCCGAAGGGCAAATGCCTCGGCGATGCGATGGAGTGCCTGTCGGGCACGGGCGACTGCTGCACGGATCAGCACGCACTGTTCATCGCGCTCTGCCGGGCGCGCGGCATCCCGTGCCGACTGATGTTTGGCAGCCGGTTGAAGCTGGAGAACGAGGGCAAGGACTACGATCCGGGCTATCGCTGCTGGCCGAATTTTTACGCGCCCGGACTGGGCTGGGTGCCACTGGATATTTCCTCGGCGGACGCGAGCAAGCCGGAGCAGCTCGGCGACTGGTTCGGCGGGATGGACGACCGCCGCCTTGAATGGGCGGAAGGTCGTGACTTTGATCTGGAGCCGAAATC
>JANNGC010000586.1:0-5928 GCA_031380445.1 Pedosphaera sp. | reverse complement strand
CGCAACCGACGAATGCGGCGCGCGGCGACAAAATCCTCGTGGGGCGGGCGTCCCGCCTGCCAGCGGCCGATGGCCGCCCCGGCTGACGAAAAGAAACACCAGCCGGGACGGCCAGTGGACTGGTGTTTCTTTTCGACAGCCGGGACGGCCATCGGACGCAGGCAGGCGGGACGCCCGCCCCACTACGATTTTGTCGCAGCGCGCCGCATTCGTCCGTTGCCAGCCCAAAGCCAATCGCTTAACAAGCGGCCATGAAAATCCCAGCCATCCTTTCTCTCGTGGCGCTCGCCTGTGCGTTCACCGCCGCGCGGGCTGCTGAACTCAAGCCACTGTTCCCCGACATCAAACCGGTGTGCGCGTGCGAGGACTTGGCGAAAGTTTCCCTGCCCAACACCACGATTGAATCCGCGAAGCTCGATCCCTCGAACGGCTGGTGCCGCGTCACGGCCATCGTCACGCATCCGCCCGCCAACGATCAGGTGCGGGTGTGGATCGGGCTGCCGGTGACAAATTGGAACGGGCGTTTTCAAGGCAACGGCGGCGGCGGTTTTTCCGGCGGCAGCGCGGGCAGTTTGCGCGGACCAATCGCGCGCGGTTTCGCATCTGCCGCCACGGACACGGGGCACGAGGGCGGCAGCGGCAGCTTCGCGCTCGACGCGAACGGACGGCTGAACTGGCAGCTCATCATTGATAACGCCTACCTCGGCATTCACGACATGACGGTCGCGGGCCAGGCGCTGACCAAGGCGTTCTACGGAAAAGCGCCGCGCTACTCCTACTTCGTCGGCGGCTCGACGGGCGGGCGGCAGGGACTGATGGAGGCGCAACGTTTTCCCGACGATTACGACGGCATTGTGTCGGCGTGTCCGGCGATCAGTTTTCATCGTTTCGTTCCCGCGAGCCTCTGGGTGCAGGTGGCGATGAACACGGCGCAGAATTTTGTGCCGAAAGCGAAACTCGACGCAGCCACGGCGGCGGCGATAGCCGCGTGCGACACGGCGGACGGCGTGAAGGACGGCGTGATTGATGATCCGTGGAAGTGCGCGTGGGACCCGAAGGCGCTGGTCGGCACGAAGGTCGGCGAGAGCACGTTCACCGAGGCGGACGCGGACGTGCTTCGCAAAGTGTGGGACGGTCCGCGCGGCGCGGACGGGCGCTTCATGTGGCACGGCCTGGAGCGCGGCGCGGATTTGTCGGCCTTCGCCGGCACGGGCGGCACGCCGTTGCGCGGACGCCCGTTCAGCATCTCGCTCGATTACTTCAAATACTTCCTCGCCCAAGATGGCAAATGGGATTGGGCGACGATGACGCCCGCGAAGTTCGAGCAGCTCTGGCAGCAATCCGTGGAGCAATACGGCGCGGTCTTCGGCACAGACCATCCCGACCTCACGCGCTTCCGCGACCGGGGCGGCAAGGTCATCATCTACCACGGCATGGCCGACCAACTCATCCCGGCGGCGGGCACGGTGGATTATTACCGCGCGGTGCAGGCGCGCATGGGCGGCGCGGAAAAGACGGCGCAATTCGCGCGGCTGTTCCTCGCACCCGGCGTGGACCATGGCTTTCGCGGCGCGGGCGCGACGCCCGTGGGTGTGAACGATGCGCTCATCCGCTGGGTGGAAGAAGGTGTTGCGCCGGAGAAATTGCTGGCGGAGAAACGCGGCGCGAACAGCAAGGTCACGATGACGCGCCCGCTGTTTCCGTATCCGAACGTCGCGAAATACAAAGGCGAAGGCAGCACGGATGACGCGGCGAATTTCGTGAGCCGTGGGCCGAAGTAGTGACGCGAATTTCGCTAATTTTCACGAATTGAATTCGCGTTAATTCGCGAAATTCGCGTCGCAAACCCGTTTGGTTCTTCAGCCCGACTTCCTCGCCACCCGCCGGGCGAAACTTTCCACCGTGATAACCGCGCGCTTGTGCAAACCGCGCGCTACCGTCTCGTGTTCGTCTTTCACCTCGAACTGGAAATCCCACAGCTTGCCGTCGCCGCCGATGACGCGGGTGATGATGGTGACGCTCTTGCCGAGCGGCGTCGGAGCCATGTGTTTGATTTCGATCTCCGCACCCACCGTGCGCTCGTGTTCTTCTAGGAAGGGTTGGAGCGACTCGCGCGCGGTGCGTTCGATGAGCGCGACGAGACGCGGCGTGCTGAGCACCGCCGGCATCCCGCCCGTGGCGAAATCAATGACATGCTCCGGCGCGACGATGAACTTCATCTCGCCAGCCGTGCCGATTTTGGGACGGGATTTCATTTTTTAACCACGGATGGACACAGATGAACACGGATGAGGGATGTTGACGCGAATTTCGCCAATGGCCGCGAATCCTCAGAATTGGCGAAAATTCGCGCAATTCGCGTCACGTCTTTTAGATATCCATGTTTATCTGTGTCCATCCGTGGTTGAAAAATTTATTGCCCCGGTGTCCGGCACCCCACCGTCAGCAGAACATTCGCCCACAGCGCCTGGTCTCCCGTCTGGATGGTCAGCACATGGTCGGCGGATTCGACGGCCTTGTAGAAATCCCATTTCAGAATCGGCTCCAGCGCCACGCTCATGCCGCACTCTTTCAAAATCTGCCGGTAGTCATTCCACACCGGCGGCTCGCCGAACTTCGCATACGCATCGTCCGCCGGGATGCCCATCGTGTTCACATGATCAATCGGGATCGCCGAGAGCACGGCGCGCAACGCCTGCGCGCAGGTGATGACGCCGGGCGTCAGGTTCATGCACACGACCTCGGCGTTCGGCCCCTTCTTCGTCGAGGCGGGGTAGTTGCCGTCGGCGATGAGAATCTTCGCGTGATGCCCGGCGCAGGCGAGGACTTCGTTGATGCGCGGGTGGATGAGTTGATGCTTCAGCATGGTGGCAGGTTGAAAGTTGAAGGTTTCAGGTTGGGCGGAACCATTTGCGAAAGCTCTCGATGGTCTGCCGCGCAGCCGCTTCACCATCCGGGTGCGGCAAGACTTCGGCGGAGATGTAGCCGTCGTAATTAATCTCGCGCAGCGCAGCAACAATCGGCGCGACGTCCAGATGCCCCCAGCCGATGGCCTGACGGTTCGAGTCTGCAAAGTGGATGTGGCCCACCTTGTCACCCGCGATACGCAATGCCGCCGGGATGTCGCGCTCCTCGATGTTCATGTGAAACAAATCGCAGAGCAGCTTCACGTTCTGTGTGTGAAACATGCGGAGGAAAGCGACGGAATCCTCCGCCGTGCTGAACAGGTTCGTCTCGTAGCGGTTGAGAAATTCGTAGAGCACCGGCACGCCGTGCTTGGCCGCGCCTTCGCCCAGTTCATTCAGTGCATCCGCGAGCCAACTCAAAACTTGCTGACGCGAAACTCCGCCCTCCCAGCGCCCCTGCATGGAGCCGACGATGACCGGCGCGCGAAATTCTGCCGCGAGATCGATGAAGCGCGCGATGTATTCCACGGCACGACGGCGCACGCGCGCATCAGGATCGGTGAGACGCATCTTGTGCTTCACCCAGCCCGCGCCGCTGCCGAGCGCGGCCACGGACAGCTTGTGTTCGGTCAGCAGCGCCTGGACTTCGGGAACATTCACCGCGCGCGCGTCAGGAAAAAACAGTTCGACCGCATCGAAGCCCAGCGCGGCCGCCCGCGCGCAGCCGGCGGCCAGATCATCCCAGAACACAAACGGCCCCCCGCGCATCTCCGGCACGAGCGATATGGTAACGGCGGAACGAATCATCTGCGGTCAAGCTAGGGATGCGGCGCGCGCAGTTCAAGGGGCGCGCTTCACTTCGCTGCCGGCAGGCTGGGGCGCACATGCCGTGGCAAATCGCCCGCCTTCATCTCCACCTTCGCTCCGCCCTTGGGCACTTCCACGCCCGCGCTCCAGAGAATCCCGTTCGCCACGAGGCGGCGCTGGTCTTCCAGTTCCCAGTTCTTGTGTAGATCAATGCCGGTGAAACAGAACGCCCGTCCGCCGCCCTCGCGTTCGTAAGTCCACGCAATCACTTCATCTCGCCCGTTGAACTTTTTCGCATCCGCAGTCGTGCGCGATTTGTCCGGCACCTGGCCAACGATCAGCGGCGTGAAGCCCGCGTCCTCGGCGAAATGCAGATTGTAGAGCCAGCCATCGCCCTTCGCGGTGAAGGGCTTCACACCGCGCAATACGGGATGCTCGCCCTTCGGCTTCAAGTCCATGTCCCAATGTCCGCGACAGCCGATGTCCGCCAGCCACACGCCACCGATGGCCGCCTTCGCGTTGTCCGCGTGTTCCTTGGGCAGATCCACCGCCTGATGGAACGCCGCGAAGCCAATCCCCTGCTCTGCCAGGGCGCCGAGTTTCTTCTGCCGCGCCTCTTCGATGAGCGGATGTTTCGCACCACCATCCATCAGCACGACGATGGATTTCGCGCCGTCGAAAATGTCCTCATTCGTCGGCCACGTCCGCGCCAGCACAGGCCACACGCCGGGCGTCTGCTTGAGCCAGTCGAACATCAGCGCGCAGTCGGCGAAGTATTCATGCTGCCCCGGCTTGCCGCTCGGTTCACCGGCCAGGATGACGATCTTCGTGAGCTTGGAACTCTTGGTGTCGAGTTCGAGCGGGACGGCGGCGAACAACGCGTGAGTCGTCAGCAACGTAAAAGTTACCGCCGCCAAACGGCTGCTGGTTTGGATTTTCCAGAAGGTGAACATGGGCCAAGAGTGAACGGACGCCAGCGCGTTGGCAATGCCGCGCCCAGGCCCGACGGATTGAATCACTTTGCGGCGGGCATCCAGCCCAACTGCTCCATTTGCCCGAGCCGGTCCATGTTCACCCAAATTTCCTGAATCTTCCCGTCGGCGAGACGGAAGAGGCTCTGGCCCGTCACCGTCATGGTTTTGCCGTTGGGCGCATGGCCTTGATACTCGACCGCCTGCGTCGCGCGCAGCGTCCAGCGCACGACGACTTTGTCACGTTCGGAAATCAAGTCCTCGACCGTGAAGCGCGCGTCCGGGAAGGCGGCGTGGAATTTCATCATCCCGCTTTTGTAATCCTCCCGGCTGTGGAGCACGGCGGGCGGATTGCGGAGCACGAGATTCGTGGCGATCAACTCGTCGGCGGCCGCGGCCCGGCCCTGGTTCGCCCATTCCTCGAAGTATCGGCGGATGATGGTTTCATTTCGCTGGACCGCAGAATCATTGCGCGTCGCGCACCCGATCAACACGACCGCCAACAACGCCGGCAGCATCAATTTCATCGCGCGGTCAGGTCAGGATTTCCTTCACCAAATGCCCGCTCACATCGGTCAGCCGGAAAGGCCGACCATCAAACGTGTAGGTGAGTCGCTCGTGGTCGAGGCCGAGTTGGTGAAGAATCGTCGCGTGCAGATCGTGCATGTGGACTTTGTCCTGCACGGCAAAGTGGCCGAAGTCATCCGTGGCCCCGAGCGCGAAGCCGGGCTTCACGCCTCCGCCCGCGAGCCAGACAGTGAAGCCGCCGGGATTGTGATCGCGGCCTGTGCCGTTCTTTTCCGCGTAGGGCGTGCGGCCGAACTCGCCGCCCCACCAGACGATGGTGTCTTCGAGCAGGCCGCGCTGCTTCAAGTCCGCGAGCAGGCCGGCCACGGGTTTGTCCACGGCGCGCGCGTGCTCGGCGTGCTTGGGGAGATTCGAGTGCTGGTCCCACGCGGGGTTCGCGGTGTTGTCGCCGTAATTGATCTGCACGTAGCGCACGCCGGATTCGCAGAGCCGGCGGGCCATCAGGCACTGGCGGCCGAAGCCGTCCGTCGCCTTTTCGTTCACGCCGTAGAGCGCGAGTGTCGCGGGGGATTCCTTCGCGAGGTCGAGCACGCCGGGCGCGTTGTTCTGCATCCGCCACGCGACTTCGTAGGAGTTGATCACGGCTTCGAGTTCCACGTCGCCGGGATTTTTCTTCAACTGCTCGGCGTTCATCTCGCGGAACAACTCGAACTGGC
>JANNGC010000564.1:0-18339 GCA_031380445.1 Pedosphaera sp. | reverse complement strand
TTTCCGCCGAGCCGCTGGACGGTCAGATGATCACGCGACCGCGCGCGCGGGCGGCGTCGAAGTTTTCGTGCGGCGGAAACGTGTGGCCGAACTCTTCGTAAATCTTCGTCATTGTTAACACCGTCGGATGCAGCATGAGCGGCAGCCCGGCGTGACGCAGCGCGCCGAGCAGTTCCTGGCTTTTGCCCAGCGAGTAGGCGTGGAGCACGGCGGTTTTGTTCTCCGCCAGCGTCTCGTGGCAGAAGCGCACGATGTCGCGCGCCACATCCTCGGCGGGCGGGAACTGGTAGCGCGGCTGGCCGAAGGTGGTCTCCATGATGAGCGCGTCGGCGCGGCACGGCGCGCACACTTCGGCGGCGGAGCCGGGGCGCAGTTTGAAATCGCCGGTGTAGAGCAGCGATTCGCCGCCCGCCTCGATGAACGACATGGCGCTACCGAAGATGTGTCCGGCGGGCAGCAGGGTGATGGCGAATTCCACGCCGCCCTCCGTGCAGAAAGTTTTTCGCTCACCGAAGTTCAGCAGGTGCTCAACGCGTTTGCCACCGAGCCGTTCCGCCATGAAGCGCGCAGTCGGCGCGGTCAGAATCACTTCGCGATGCCGCGCCGTGTGGTCGGAATGGGCGTGGCTGACGAAGGTGAGTTCCTGTTTCGCGCGATGCGGATCGAGCCAGAGCCGCAGGTGCGGAAGATAGATTCCGCTTTCGCGATAATGGAAGTCGAGCGCCGGCACGGGCGGAGTTTAGAACTGGCGGCGGACGAAAGCAAAAGCACGGAGAGATCAACCACGGAAGACACCGAAGACACGGAATGGAAAATGAAATTTAACCACGGACTTCACGGATGACACGGATGGGAGACGAGGAGGAGAGCGCGGCCAGATTCACGGTGCGGCATCGCGCGTTCTCCCTCTCCCAGCGGGAGAGGAGGCCGGGCCCCGGCGCAAGAGCGCGAGCAGATTCACCATCCGCGTCATCCGCGAAATCCGTGGTTAAAAAATCCTACTTCTTCTTCCCCGGCCCGGTGCGAAACGCCTCATCCGCGAACAGGTAAATCTCGCGCGACTCCGCCGTGGTCAGCAGCCCCTCCGGCACGAACGTGCAGCCTTCGATCTGGTCCGCCTTGAACTTGTTTTGATACGGCTTGCCCTTGAGCGCGCGCGTCACGTCGCCGCGAATGCTGAAAACGTAGGCACCATTCTTCGCCACGAGGCCGAGCAAGTGGCCATCGCGCGAGATGTCCGCGCCGGTGACGGGTGAATCGATTTTGATTTCGCCGAGGATTACCAGCGTTTGCAGCGGCGCGGCGTTCGTGAGCGAGAAGCGGTAGAGATTCGCGCGCGCGTCGTTAAACATTTTGGAAACCAGATAGCCGTGCCCGTTCCAGACGACGAGGCTCTCGCAGTCGAAGGGCGCGGCCGGGTACTGCAAATTCCACGTGCGCGTCACCGGCGCGATGCCGGTCGTCGTGGCCTTCGTGTCCGGCTCGTTGATTTGATGCACGCGGATGGTGACGGGCTTGGCGTCGTTGTTGCCGGTGTCGGCGAGGAAGAGATGGCCCTGGTCATCCGCCGCGATGTCTTCCCAGTCCTCCAGCACCGCGCCCGTGATGCGATACTCGGCGAGGGGCTGGCCGTGACGGGTCATGGCGTAGAGCACCTGACGTTTGCCGCCGCCGTCGTTGTGCGTCCAGAAGAGCGCGGGGTCGCGGCGGCTGACGATGAGGCCGGAGCTTTCAGTGACGCGCGGGTTCTGAATCTTCCCGACGAGCAGCACGCCGGGTTCAACGAGTTTGCCGGAGGCAGCCCCGTCGGGCGACTCCGCGCCGCACGCGGTCAAAGTGCAAAGTAAGATTGGGGCAAGCCATTTCATGTGAACGCCGGCATTGAACTGTATTCGCCGGGATAATTCTCTAAGTTTCTGTCCATGAGTTCGGAAGCAACAGACGGCCCGGCCCCGCGCGAGGCTTCAACATTGATGGAATTTAATGTGCGCGGCATGACGTGCCAGAACTGCGCGCGCCATGTGCGCGAGGCGATCTCCTCCGTACCGGGCGTGGCCACGGCTTCCGTGAACCTCGAACAGAACACCGCGACCGCGCGCTGGACGGCGGAGTCGGCCCCGGATGTTCAAGCTGTGGTGAGCGCCATCAAGTCAGCGGGCTACGAAGCGAAAGTGGTTGAGAGTTCTGGGTTGAGAGTTGAGAGCGGGAAGACTTGGGCGAGCGGATGGACTTTGAATCTGCTCGTCGGTGTTCCGGTGACGGTGCTGCTGATTCTGGGTGAATGGGTTTTCGGACTCGCGATGGAGCGATGGTTTCAGTGGCTCGCGTTCGCGCTCGCCACGCTGGTGCAAGTCATCGGCGGCGCACGATTCTATCGAGGCGCGTGGCTCCAACTCAAAGCGCGCAGTTCCAACATGGACACGCTGGTCGCGCTCGGTTCCACCACGGCCTACCTCTACAGCGTTTGGGCGCTGTTCCAGCACGCGCACGTCTATTTCATGGAGGCGGCGGCGATCATCACGCTGATCAGCGTGGGACATTGGCTGGAAGCGCGGATGAGTGCGCGCGCGGCCAGTTCCATGAAAAAACTTCTGGCGCTGGCTCCGGCGCAAGCGCGCCGACGCACGCCTTGGGGCGCGGAACAAGTTGTGCCTGTTGCTCTCCTGCGCGTTGGCGATCTCGTGGTGCTGCGGCCGGGCGAACAGGTGCCCATCGACGGCGAAGTGGTGGAAGGCGAGTCGAGCGTGGATGAATCCATGCTCACCGGAGAATCCGTGCCGGTGGACAAAGCGCCCGGTGCGGTCGTGTACGGCGGCACCGCGAATCTCAACCGCCTGCTGGTCATGCGCGTGACGGCGACGGGCGAAGCGACCGCGCTCGCGCAAATCATCGCCGCTGTGGAGCGGGCGCAGAACAGTCGCGCCGGCATCCAGCGTCTCGGCGACCGCGTGGCCAGCGTGTTTGTGCCCATCGTGATCGGCCTCGCGCTGGCCACGGCGCTCTGGTGGGGACTCGCGCCGGACTCCGCCCAGCGCGTGGCGCAATTCCTCGCGCACTATCTTTGGCCCGCCAGTCCGTTCACCACCGCGCTGGCGGCGGCCATCATTCATTGCGCCGCCGTGCTCATCATCGCCTGCCCTTGCGCGATGGGACTGGCGACGCCGGTGGCAATCATGGCTGGGACGAATGCAGCAGCGGAACGCGGCATCTTGATTCGTGACGGCATCGCCTTGGAAAAGGCGGGGACGATCCGCGCCATTGTCTTCGACAAGACGGGCACGCTCACGCAGGGCAAACCGGCGGTCGCGGCGCACGAGTCATTCACGAAAGAGTTTGATGCGGTGGCTTTGGCGCGTGCGCTCGCCGCGCACTCGAATCATCCGTTGAGCCAGGCCATCGCCCGGAGCGGAGCGCGGACCGCCGAGTCCGCGAGTTCATCGCCAAACCAACGCGTCCGGGCTGAACATGAACACGCGGACTCGGCGATCCGCGCTCCGATGAGCGGCTGGCGCGAGGTAGCCGGTTCAGGAATCGAGGCCATGTTCGACGGACACACCGCCCGCCTCGGCTCGCTGAACTGGCTCGCGAGTTCGCAAGTTGATCTTTCCGCCGGCACCGCGTTCGTCGAAGCGCAAACGTCGCAGGGCGCGAGCATCGTCGGCCTGGCCGTGGGAGAAAAACTCGCGGCGCTGTTCGCGTTGCGCGACCCGCTCAAACCCGGTGCGCGCGACGTGGTGCAATCACTTCAGCGCGATGGTCACGCGGTCTATCTGCTCACCGGCGACAACCGGCGCACGGCGCACGCCGTCGGGAAATTACTCGGCATCGACGAGGCAAACATCGCGGCGGAAGTGCGGCCGGAGGGCAAGGCGGAGTTCGTGAAGTCGTTGCAGCAAAGGTCCGGCAGCAAGTTCGGCGTGGCCTTCATCGGCGACGGCATCAATGACGCGCCGGCGCTGGAACAGGCCGATCTCGGCATTGCCGTCGGGCGCGCGAGCGACGTGGCGCAGATGGCGGCGGACATCGTGCTGCTCAAGTCGGATGTGCAGGCCATTCCCGAGGCGCTCGGACTCGCCCGCGCCACGCTGCGCGCCATCAAGCAGAATTTGTTCTGGGCCTTCTTCTACAACGCGCTGGGCATTCCGCTCGCGGCGCTCGGATTCCTCAGCCCGATCCTCTGCGCGGCGGCGATGGGTTTGTCGGACGTGGTGGTGATTGGCAATGCGCTGCGGCTCCGCTGGTGGAGGAAGTGAGGATGCAACCGCCGTGCCCTGCGAATCCTGAAAGGATTCAGATAATCCAGCCCAGCGTTGCGCCTCGGAGGCGCTACGCTGGGTTGGCGATGTGATGAGGACATCAACTCTGTAAGAGTTGAATCACAGGGTGCAACCAAGGCGTTGATGCAACTCTTTCAGAGTTGGAAATCATTTGAAACCGTGACCCAGGGTAGCTCCTTAATCGCAACCCTGGGCTGGATGATTTCAATCCTTTCAGGATTGAGGGTGCGCCGCCCTACTTGCCACGCACCGCCACATCAAACACGCCGGTGAGAATTTCGCCGCGCACTTTCACCTGCACCCAAAGGCGATACGCGCCGGGTTTGGGGAAGGCGTAAGGGAAAGCGAGGTCCCCGTGCGTCATCGCGTCGGCCATCGTTTCGAGCGGCGGCAGTTTGCAGATCGGATCGCCTTTGGATGAGCCGACGGCGAGCGGCGCCTTGCCCTCGGCACGCAATTCAAAAAGCTGTTGCGCCGCCATCGAGAAACTTCCGCTCGGATGCAGATGCGTGAAGACCGCGCCATCGTCGCGGCGCACGATGAGGTGGCCGGCCATGCCCATGAAATGCTCGACCTTCACCGGGCGCAGAATGGCGTCGCGCACGGCGAAGCGCAGGCGCGTGTCGCGGTTTTCGATCAGCGGGCCGTCGAGCGTGAGGTCGAGGTAAAGATTCGGCGCGAGGGCGACGCGTTGCTTGTTCGTGCTGCTGCCCGTGGTAAAGGGCGTGGTGATTTTCCAGCCGTCATCCGGGTCGGCCGTGCGCGGCGCGGTTGCGGTGGAAACAGTTGGCTCCGGCAAATGCACTGTCGCCGTGAGCGTTTCGGAGAAACCCGTTTCGTAAGTCACGTCCGCGTAAAGTCGGTAGTCGCCGGCGGGCAGTTCGGGCAACGGAGCCTCGAAAGTTTTGTAGTCGAGTTTCACCGGATGCAGGTGCGCGAAGACGTCCATGCCGGAGTCGCGCACGAGGAACAGGTGCATGAGCTTGCCGTGCTCGGGCACGAGCGGGCCGGTGCGTTTGCCCGGCTCGACGGTGCGGGTGATTTTCAAAACGCGCGCGCCATTCTCCATGCGCACGGCGGCCTTGGCCTCGACGGGTTTGTAGAGCCGGTTGTTCCGGTAATCGCCTGCCTCCAAGTCCCACCAATTTTTGCCGAGCACGAGAACGGTGCTGATGACGAGGGCCGCACCGGCCGCGACGCCGCGCGCGAGCCAGCGGCGTTTGGTCGTCGGCAGAGTCCCACCGGGCAGCACGCTTTCCCGCACCGCCGCGCCGATAATGCTGACCGCCAGCAGCACGAGCAGCGCGCCAAAACCCGCCAGCACCGCGCCGAGCACCGGTGGCATTCCCAGCACGCGCGTGGCGACGGCGTTCACGGGCACGATGACTTTGCCCACGCCTGCCGCGCCTTCGACGGACACTTCCACGCTCTGTGCGCCGCCGCGCATGAACCAGAGTTGCGCGTTGAACAAATTGGTTTCGCCGCGCACGAGCTGCGCTTCGTCCGGTGGTGGCGCGCCCTTGCGTCCGCTGTCCCAGCGCATCGGCAAGGCGGTGACGCGGCGTGCGCCGTTCGTTTCCACGCGCACGGAAATTTCCGCGAGTCCGGGAATGACGCCGGGCGGACGCACCACGACGCGCACGGGATACGCGCCGGCCTGGCCCTCGAAGAAGACGTTCTGGTCGCCGATGTGGGCGCGGGCGGAGGAAGGGAGAAGGAAGAAGGCTGAACAGAGAAGCAAAAGCAGGTGTTGAATTTTAAGAGCGCGATATGGACTGCGCCGGCAAGCGGAGCGCGACGGCGCTTTCGAATGTTCAAGGCTGTGCGAAAGCGGTGTCGCGCTCCGCTTGCCACCGCAGTCCATATCGCGCCCGGCCTTGCTGCGCGCTGGTTTCATGCTTCCGCCTTCTCTCATCGCCGCACCTTCGCCATCCAGTTGCCGAGCAGCAGGCCGACGGCGGACGTGGCGAGCGCGCAGACCAGCGCGAGGGCGAAGGTGGACAGCGTGGCCGTCGGCTCGCCGCGCGAAGTTTTTGAATCCCAAAACTTGGTGCGCCATTCGCCCAGCGACTCGGTGTAGCCCCAGTGCCGGTCGGCGGCGAAGAACCAGTTCTGGCCGTACTCACTCAGGAGGAATTTGGAGAAGTACCATTGCGTGACGGAGAAGAGCGCGACGAACGCGACGGCGGACAGCACGACGATCAACACGTCACGCCACCAGCGTTGTCCTGCACCGATGAAATTGCGAATCAAGTCGATGGCCAACGCCGGCACCACGAGCAGGAGCGGGAACGGCAGCGGCACGAAATGATCCACGCGGTTGGCAATGGGGCCGAGCTTGGGTTCGCCGGAAAACAGCGGCAGCACCCAGGCCATCACGGCCACGATCAGCATGTAGCCGAGCGCGGTGAGCGTGGCGGCCCAGCGGAACTGCGCCGCGCGCGCGAGGCCGACGAGGTAGAGCGGGAAGACAATGGCCGACGCGAGGTAGAACGGCGCGGTGTGCTGCTGATTGGGAAAGCTGTATTCGGTGAGAAACACCGAGGCCATCGCGAGCAGGACGCCGTTGCCGAAGACGAACAGCCACCGGCTCGGAGCACCGGTCTCCGACCCGGCGGGCGCGGCGATGCTCCACCATTTTTTTGATTCCCGCAGATTCAGAGAGACCGCCGATGAAGCTGACAATCTGTGGCCATCCTGAATCTGTGGGAAATTCTTTGGAGAGGAATCCATTCGTGCCGTGCTGGAAGCCAGCGTTCCGTTGTTTTGTTCGCGCAAGACGAGCAGCAGCGCACCGAGCACCACGGCCCACATGCCGAGCGCGAGCACGGTGTGCGGCGGGCTGAGGATTTTCACGTCCAGCCCGTAGGCATCGTGCCACCAGTTGTCGAAGGGCGCGGAAATGAGCATCGCGAGACAGCCCCAGATCGTGACCCACGCGCCGATGGGGCCGTGAAAGCTCCAGAGTTTCACGGCGGCGGATTTCTCCGCAGCGTTGCCGCGAAAAGTCGTGTTCAACACGAGCCAGCCGGAAATGAAACCGCCGAGCAGTCCGCCGAGTTGAATGGCCAGATGCGCCGGCGTCCAGAACGTGTCGCGCCCGATGGTGCGGTGCCACGAGATGTCCCAAAGGATGCCGACGACAATGCTCGTCGCGCCGAGCATGACGATGCGACTGACCCAGGCGGCGGAGAGGCGCGCGGATGTCGCGGACGTCGCGGGCGCGGGCAGAGCATCGTGGGCGATGATGGTGTTCATAGTTTTGCGTGAACGGGCGGAGGATAGGACGAGAGCGCGGGCGGGGGAAAGAATTCCGTGCGGGGCACGTCCTACGCATCAACACGAGACCAGAAAGTCTCGTAACCTGCCGGCGGAAAGCCGGCGTTACGCGGCGGAATTGGTGATTGTGAGTTGGCGCATTTCCGGCTATGTCTCAGTCCGTCCCGAACGTCCGAGAAGCTCAAACTCATCCGTGCTCTGAATTTTATGCGCCGACTCTATTTCCATTTTGTGGTGCTGGTTTGGTGCGCCCTGGCCGGTGCGGCGTGGGCCGCCGATCCGGCCATCGGCCAGCAGCCGGTCAACCGCACGGTCACGGAAAACCAGCCGGTGAGTTTCTTCGTGGGCGGCGTCACGGGCGACGCGCCGCTGTTCTTCCTCTGGCATCGCAACGGCAGCATCATTTCCAACGCGCCGAACGCGCCGACTTATTCCATCCCCTTCGCCGCGCTGACGGACAGCGGCTCGGGCTACTCGGTCATCATCACGAACAGTTCCGGCTCCGCGACCAGCACCGTCGCCACGCTCACGGTCAACGCGGATGTGACCGAGCCGACGATTCTGAAAGTCACCAACGCGCCGACCTTCATCCATCTGGTCCTGATTTTTTCGGAGCGTCTCAGCCCGACCACGGCGAACAACCCGGCGAATTACTTCATCCCCGGCTGGCAGATCAATGGCGCCGCGCTCAGCCCCAGCGGCAGCAACGTGACGCTCACGCTTGATTCGGAACTGGTGGCCGGCGTGACCTACAGCGTCTTCGTGGCGAACGTGGACGATGTCGCGGCCACGCCGAACACCATCGCGGGCGGCACGCACTTCGATTTCAAAGCGGGCAACCCGCCGGTCCTCGCCATCCAGCCGGCCAACCAGATCGTTAACCCCGGCAACTCGGCGTCCTTCAGCGTCATCGCCACCGGCACGGAACTCGAATACCAGTGGTATCGCGGCCTGAACAAACTGGCCGACGAGACGAATGCCACGCTGACCCTGCCGTCCGTGACACCGGGGCAGCTCGGCAGCTACCATGTGGTCATCACCAATTTCCTCGGCTCGGTGACGAGCGCCTCAGCCACGCTGAGTTTCTTTGGCAACTACACCGTGGACTTGCCGCCGGGCTACAGCTTCGTGGCCAAACAACTGGCCAACAACGCTCCGCAGTTCCCCGTGCCGCCGTCCGACATGACGCTCTACAAGTGGAACACGGCGCTGCAAAATTATGACGTGTATGACTTCGCGGCGGGCGCGGGCTGGGCTCCGTCCGAGCCGATCGTCGCGGTGGGCGAAGGCGTGATCATCCAGACGCTCGTGCCGGCCTCGCTCGTCTTCACTGGCACGCGCGTCCCGCCCGTGCTGCCAGTGTCGCTCGCGCCCGGGTTTAATTTGCTGGGCGCGCAAGCACCCATTGTCGCGGGCTACGCGGATGTCGTCGGCTCACCGCAGGAGGGCACGCTCGTGTATCAATACCGCCCCGGCGGCGATCTCATCCCCTTCATCGAGACCAATTATCTCAACAACTATTTCATCTACGGCCAGTGGCGCGACCAGCCGCCGCGCCTGAAGGTGGGCGAGGCCGCGTGGATTCGTGTCGGCGTCCCCGTCGTGATTACGAACCAGCCGGTGGGACTGACGAACGTCAACATCGGCGCGGCGTTCTCCTTCACCGTCGGCGCGGCGGGCGAAACGCCGCTGCGCTACCAGTGGCGCTTGAACGGCCAGGACATTCCCAACGCCACGAACGCCACCTACTCACAAAATTCCGCGTCACCGAGCAATTCAGGCATTTACAGCGTCACCGTCGGCAACGTCCTCGGCGATCTCAGCAGCACGAACGTCCTGCTCAAACTCAACGTCGCGCCCTTCGCGCTCACCGATGACTTCGCCGCCGCCGGCAACGTGAACGACACCAACCGCCTGCTCGCCAGCCACAACCGCAACGCCACCACGCAGCCCGGCGAACCGCCGCACGCCGGCAAGCGCACGCGCTCCTCCGTGTGGCTGCACTGGACCGCGCCCACCGGCGGCATCGTGGGCATGAGTTCCATCGGCAGCGGCCTCGACAGCGTGCTCGCGGTCTATTCGGGCAACAACGTCTCGAACCTTTACCTGCTCGACGCGGACGACGACGGCGGCGGCTACGGCTGCGCGCGCGTGCGCTTCAACGCGCGCCTCGGCAACGTCTATCGCATCTGCGTCTCCGGTCTCGGCGACAGTCAGGGCGATATTTTGCTCGGCTGGAATTTGGAACCGACCGCGCAGTTCATCCCCGAGTTCGGCACCCAGCCCCACGACCTCACGGCGGGCTACGGCGGCTTCGCGCAATTCTCCGCCACCGTCACCAACGGCAGCGTGAGCTACCAATGGTTCCTCAACAATGCGGCCATCACCAACATCCCCAGCGCGACCAACGCCACGCTCACCATCACCAACGTCGGCGACCAGCACGTCGGCAAATATCATGTGCGCGCCTCGAACCAAAATCGCGCCCGCGACAGCCGCCGCGTCGAGCTGCAACTGCAAGACCCCGGCCCGGTGGACGCCATCGAAGGATTGATGTTCACGGACAAACTTTTGGATTTGGAAGCCCAGCCGGGCGGCAGCGGTGCGCCCTTGAAACGGCCTGACCAAAAATTTGGCACCGTGCATCACGGCTACTCGAAATCAAATCCTGGCTCCGCCGTCGGCGCGTATGCGCGCGACCTGGGCGAGCCGAATCACTGCGGCATCGCGGGCGGCTCCACCGTGTGGTTCGTCGTGCAGGCCGAGGCCACCGGCCAGCTCTACGTCAACACGGATGGCAGCAGTTACAACACCTTGCTCGCCGCCTACATCGGCCCCGGCGACAGCTACCTCACACTCACCAACGTCGGTTGCGACAACAACAGCGGCCTCGACGGACTCGACAGCCGGATGAATTTCCCCGTGCTCACCAACAATTATTACTACATCGCCGCCGGCGGCGTGGGCGCGTCCTTTGGCACGCTCAAGTGGAAATACAATCTCGTACGTCCGCTCGTGATCACGAACATCGCCTACACCAACATCTCCGGCGGCCGCGTGACCATGAAGATCAACAACACGCCCGGCCTCACCGCGATGGTGCAGTCCGCGACCAACCTGACCTCGCCCTTCTGGGTTACGAACCTCACCTCGACCAACGCCGTGTTCAATTACACGAACAACAACGTCGGCACGACCAACCGCTTCTACCGCGCGGTGAATGTTTTTTGAGCGGGCCAAGTTGAACCACGGACGACACGGAAAACCCGGAAGGGGAAATGAAAACGAGAGGCTGAATGTTTTCCGTGGATGGCGCGCGCCGTTCACCATCTTTCCGATTCCGTGTTTTCCGTGTCTTCCGTGGTCAATTCATTTTCCCCGCAGACGTTGATCCAATTCCCGCACCGCCGCTTCCATCGCAGGAAAGCGGAACGCAAATCCGTCCGCCAATAATTTCCCCGGCACCACGCGGCGGCTTTTGAGAATCAGCTCCGTCTCCGTCCGCAGCACCAACGCGCCGACTTCCAGCATCCACTCGAAGGCGGGCAGTCCGAACGGCACGCCGCCGCACACGCGGCGAAACGTCCGCATCATCTCCGCGTTCGGGAGCGGCTGCGGCGCGGCAAGATTCACCGGGCCGTGCAGATGTTCGTGTTCAAGAATCCATTCCACCGCACGGCAGAAATCCTCCTCGTGAATCCAGGAGACAAACTGCTTTCCGCTGCCCATGCGCCCGCCCAGTCCCAGCCGCGCGAGCCGGCGCAAAATTTGCAACACGCCGCCCGCCACCGTGCCAAAGACGAGCGTGATGCGCAGTGTGACCTGCCGTGTGCGCGGCGTGGCGCACGCCGTCTGCGCCTGCTCCCACGCGCGCGCGACCTCGACGGAGAAATCATCATGCACCGGCGACGCCGTCGCGAAATCCATGCTCGATTCATCATGCGCCGCGTCGAAGGTGTGCCGGTAAATCGTGGCCGTGCCGCAGTTCAACCAAGCGCGCGGCGGCTGCGCGCACCGCGCGATGGCCGCGCCGATCGCGCGCGTCGAGTCCACGCGCGAATCCATGACCAGCCGTCTATTCTCCGCCGTGAACCGGCAGTTCACCGAACGCCCCGCGAGATTGATCACCGCCTCCGCGCCCTCCAGTTCCCGCGCCCAATCGCCCACGGTGCGCGCGTCCCACGCCACTTCCTTGAACCGCGCCTGTGCTGACGGATGCCGCGTCAACACCACCGGCTCCCATCCGCGCGTGTGCAAGTAATCCGCGAGCAACCGACCGAGAAAACCGCTGCCGCCCGCGAGGATGATTTTGCGCGTTCTCATAGTGCGGTGTGGTCGAACGGCTCGCGCCGCGCAGAGAGGCGCGACGAAAAGTCCAAAGGCGCACTGCTCGCCCGTTCGTGCCGTCCGCTCTGCGCGGACGGAATGCTCGCAGCGCGAGCATTTCCACCACGCCCCCGTGGCGGCGAATTCTTGTGGCGCGTTTTCATTTCCGCCTTTCCCCGCGCGGCAAGAGCGCCGCGAGCGCGAGCATCAGGGCCAGCTCCAGAATGAGTCCGGCGTGGAGCCGGCGACGGCGAGAGCGACGTTTAGTGGTCGTGGCGCTCTCCTTGCGCTTCGCGCAGGCGAGCCAGCCGGGGAGTCCGCTTTCGTAGGTCATAGGCACCTCACTTCCAGTCAATCCACTTCGCCACCTTGTTGCCGAGTTTCACGAACTTGATCACCGCCGGAGTGGGCAGCGCGTCAATCTGGTCGTACCAGCCGCTCATCGTCTGGAAGAAATCGCGCATGGCCACGAGGCGGTCGTGGGTGAACTTGTCCTTCGAGGTTTCCTCGGTGCAGGCGCGCAGCAGTTCCACCGTGGGATCGATTTCGCGCTTCTTCCGCTCATCGAGCACCTGGCGGAACATTTCCCACACGTCCACCATCGTCTCGAAGTGATCGCGGCGGTCGCCCATGACGTGGACGGTTTTCACAATGCCCCAGTTTTGCAGTTCGCGCAGGCTGTTGCTCACGTTCGAGCGGGCCACGCCGAGCGCGGCGCACAGCTCGTCGGCGTGCAGGGGTTTGGGCGAGAGGTAGAGGAGCGCGTGAATCTGGGCCATGGTGCGGTTGATGCCCCAGCGCACGCCCATCTCGCCCCAGTGGAGGATGAACTTTTCTTGGACGGGTGTGAGCTTTTCCATAATTCCTTAATTTCTGTCTGGACGGAAATTAAGGAATGGATGGGCGGGTGTCAATTTCGATGTTGGAGGACGGTTTGAACGGAGCGCGGACTTTCCAGTCCGCAGCAAGTCACGAAGCAAGGAGGCTTGAGAATTTCTTCCACGCGCCCGACGTGAGCGGCTGGCTGCGGGCCGGAAAGTCCTCGCTCCGGCGCTGGAACTTAGCGCTGGAGCGGAGGTGCGACGTTCTCCAGCGGCTCGCGGCGGTTCTGCTGCTGCCGCTCGTGCAGTTCGCCCACGATGCGCCAGCCGATCCAGAGCGCGGCGATCAGCAGCACCGCGCCGGAGACGTGTTCCATGCGCAGCAGCACGCGGGGCGAGATGCGCCCGTGGCCTTTCGACACGGCCCAGGCGAGCAGGAAGAACCAGAGCGTCGCACCGCCCGCCACCCCGATAACGCAGGCCACGCGGTCGTCCACGGATTGATCCACCCAGTTGTGCGAGAGGAAGGTGGCGGTGAGCGTGACCCAGATCAGCAGCACCGAGGGATTGCCCAGCACGCGCACGAAGCCGGTCATGAAGGCCGAGTGCGGATGCAGTTTCTCTTCGATGCGATCCGCGCTGCGCGAATGTTCAGGAATGGATTTCGCGCGAAAGTATTTCCACGAGAGAAAGAGCAGGAACAGGAAGCTCAACAGTTCCATCGTGGACTTCACCATCGGGAGCCCGAGGAAGGCGGAGAAGCCGGTGAGCGAGATGGCGCAGTAGATGGATTCCATCAGCACGGAGCCGAGGCCGATCATCAGCGCCCAGCGAAAGCCGCGGCGCGCGCCTTCGTTGATGATGGTGAGGTTGATCGGCCCGACGGGAATGGAGACGAGGAAGCCGGCGATGAGTCCGGTGACAAGGGCGACGTTGCTGTGCTCGAGAGTTGGCATTCAGCTCAACGAGTTCCGGCGGGCGTGATCTCGTCCTCGTCGTCTTCGTCATCCTCGATCTCGCGCTGCATCTTGCGGGAGATGTAGGGGCGCACGAAGCCGTAGAGCAAGAAGGCCGTGAACAGAATCGGCATGACGATGTAGAGAATCTTCTCGCGCAGGATGACGACGCTGCCGACGAGCAGCGCGGCGCACATGGTCTTCCAAAAAGTGCTGGTGGAGCGGAAGTCGAACTTCTTGAAGGTTGGATATTTCACGCGGCTGACCATCATGGCGGAGAGGAAGATGAGCAGCACGGGCAGGGCGTATTTCCATTTGCTCGGCGCGAGTTCGCGCTCGTCGAGATGGACCATGAGCATGGTGAGCGAGGCGACGAGTCCCGCCGCCGCCGGGATGGGGAAGCCGAGGAATTCCTTGCCGCCACCGCTGCCAGCCATCGCCGCGATGCAGTTGAAGCGCGCGAGGCGGAACGCGCCCGCGAGCAGATACGCCGAGGAGATGAACCAGCCGAACTCAGGATGATTGACGAAGACCTCGCGCAAGACCACGCGATGCACGAGGAACGCGGGCGCGACGCCAAAGGAAACGAGATCGGCGAGCGAATCGAACTCGCGGCCGAACGGGCTTTCCACGCCCATCATGCGCGCAATCCGGCCATCGAAGAGATCGAAGATGCAGGCGAGCAGGATGAAGCCGAGGGCGATTTTAATTTTCGTGAACTCGGGCTGCGTCGCTTCTGCGCCGAGATCGACGCCCACGATGTAGGTCAGGGCGACGAAGCCGCAGAAGAGGTTCGCGGCGGTGAAGAGGTTCGGCAGAAAATAAATTTTCAGCTTCGGCTCCGGCGCGTCCGGCGTTGGTGTTGGTTCAGCCATGTTCAGCTTTCAAATTTGGCGACGACCGACTGGCCGCCCGCCACTTCATCGCCCGCATTGACGAGCAACTTGACCTGCGGCGGCAAATACAATTCCACGCGCGCGGCCGGGCGCATCATGGCGATTCGGACACTGCGCGCGACGATCTCGTTCGATTTGATCCACGGCAGAATGCGTTTTCCCCAGGTGCCGCCGATGAGGCGCACGGCAATTTTTGTCGCAGGCCGGCCGATGGCGTCGAGGCCGATGAGCAAACTTTCCGTGCTGACGACGCCACCGTCCTTCCCCGCGCGACGGTGTTCGAAGTGCCCGACCGTGCCGGTGAGCGGCGCGTATTGCATCTGCACATCGGCAAGTGCGACGCGGATGGAGAGGCGTTTGCAGGGGCCGTGGATGAAATCATTTTCGAGCGCGTCCTCGATGGATTCGATGCGCCCGTGCGCGGGCGCGACAATGGCGTTCAAGTCGCTCGGCTCCGTCGGCTCCGGATCGCGCGAAAGGTACACTGCGGCTACGAGGAGCACCGCCCAGATGGCGATGAAGATTTTGTGATAGGCGAGGATGAACCCGCCCAGTTGCTGCCCTGCCCACGCGGCCACGAACAGTCCAATCAGCGCGGCCAGCGACCAGAGCACGAGCCGGAGCGTGGCGTTGTTGGCGTGGCCGGTGTTCATGTGATTCGCGCGGGACGCTACCGGCGGCGGCGGGCGATGAAAAGAATTTCGCGCAAGTGGAGCAGGCGTCCCGGCTGCCCCACTACGTCAGGGCTTGCTCGTGATCTGCGCCCAGTTGAGATGCTGCGCGACGGCGTATTTGGCGAAGGCCAGTTCGTTCTGCATGAGCACGGCGCGCACGATGCTCGAATCATCCGCGCGCCCGAAGCCGCCGATCATGTCGGGGATGATGTTCGCCTTCTTGTGCGCGTACATCACGGCGAAGGCGGCACGGGCGAAGGCCACGTAGGGCAAATCTTTGTACGCCCCTTCCGCCACGTCCTCGACGACATCGGCGAGAAACTCAAGCTGGTCCACGAGGTGCGGAAACTTGGGCGCGTGAATCTGCGTGAACTCGACCTTCCACAGCGGCAGGTCGCGCAGCATATCATCCACGATGGCGGGCGTCATGTAGGACGCGCCGTGATTCAGGAAATCAGCAATCTCAGACATGCGGCGACGCTACCGGCGGGCTGGCGGGGAAGTAAATCAGTAATCAGTAATCGGTAATCAGTGATTCAGTCAGCGACGCGGACGACTCTTGAAACCGAGCTTCACTTCGAGGGTGTGCCAAGGACTTGAACTGCTGGGCGTCGTCGCTTCGCGCGCTTTCAGCTTTTCAGCCTTTCAGCCTTTCCGCTTTTTCCCCGCCCCATTTACACTCCCGCCATGTCGCTGCCCGCTGACTATCACATACACACGCCGCTCTGCCGCCACGCGGTCGGCGAGCCGACCGAGTATGCCGCGCACGCGCTCACGCTCGGTCTCACCGAGATCGGCTTCACGGATCACTCGCCGATGCGGCGCGATGACTTCGACAACTGGCGGATGCGCGCCGACCAGCTCGACGAGTACGTGGAGAAAGTCCGCCGCGCCCAGCGCGAACACCCGTCGCTCCTCATCCGTCTCGGTCTCGAAGTGGATTACCTCCCCGGCCAGGAGGAATGGATTCGCGACCTTGCCGCGCGCCATCCGTGGGATTACTTCATCGGCTCCGTGCATTACGTGAGCGACTCGTGGGCGGTGGACAATCCCGAGATGATTTCCCGCTGGCGCGAGCGCGACGCCTTCGAGGTGTGGAGCGTGTATTTCGACTGGCTGACCCAGGCAGCGGAGTCGCGGCTCTTTGAAATCATCGGCCACGCCGACCTGCCGAAGAAATTCGGCTTCGTGCCCAAACAAGATTGCACGCCGCTCTTCGAGAAGTTCCTGCGCGCCGCGAAGAGCGCCGACGTGGCCATCGAGCTGAACACCGCCGGTCTCCGCAAAGAGTGCCGCGAGATTTATCCCGCGCCGTCCATCGTCCGCCTCGCGCAGCAGCACGGCGTGCCGATCACTTTCGGCTCGGACGCGCACGCGCCGGGCGAGGTGGGGATGGATTTGGCGCAGGCCGTGGAACTCGCGCGCCGCACCGGCTACACGCAGCGGTGCCAGTTCGTGCAACGGCGGCGAACCTTCCTCACGCTCTAGCCAGCAGGGACGCGCAGCCGCGTATCTACCGTTTAAGGCTTTCGCCTTGACCCTCCCCTGCTCCGCTCGCAACCCTCGCCGCGAATTCACCGCACTTCTATGAACACAAAACTTGTCGCGCTCGCCGCTCTCTCCGCCCTCGCCTTCACCGCCTGCACCACTCGTGTCGCGACGACGGACGAACCGATGCTCGTCCCCACCACCGCGAACAACACCAACCGCCCCATCACCATCCGCCTCGCCTCCGGCCCGCTCGGGAAAATCGAGCGCCTCGACCCCGCGCTCGACGCCTTGCTCGCGAAGGACGCCGTCATCGAAAAACTCGCCGAAGGCTTCGACTGGTCGGAAGGCCCCGTCTGGATGACCGGCGGCTACCTCCTCTTCTCCGACGTGCCGATGAACACCATCTTCGCGTGGCGGCCCGGCAGCTTGAGCACCTTCATCCAGCCCAGCGGTTACACCGGCACCGTGCCGCGCGGCGGCGAGCCGGGTTCCAACGGACTCACCCGGGACAAGAACGGACTCATCATCGCCTGCCAGCATGGCGACCGGCAGGTAGCGCGCTGGGACGGCTCGAAGTGGGTCACCCTCGCCGACAAGTTCGAGGGCCAACGCTTCAACAGCCCCAACGACGTCGTCGTGAAATCCAATGGCGACCTCTACTTCACCGACCCGCCCTACGGCCTGCCCAAGAACATGGACGATCCGACCAAGGAGATTCCCTTCCAAGGCGTCTATCGCGTCGCCAACGGCCAGGTCACTTTGCTCACCAAAGAAGTCACGCGCCCGAACGGCCTCGCCTTCTCGCCCGATGAAAAAACCCTCTACGTCGCCAGCAGCGATCCGAAGAAAGCCATCTGGATGTCCTACCCCGTGCAAGCCGACGGCACGCTCGGCGCGGGCAAAGTCTTCTTCGACGCCACCGGAATGCAGAGCGGACGCAAGGGTCTCCCCGACGGCCTGAAAGTGGATCAACAAGGCAACCTCTGGGCCACCGGCCCCGGCGGCGTCCTCATCATTTCCCCCGCCGGCAAACACCTCGGCACCCTCGCCACCGGCGAAGCCACCGCGAACTGCGCCTGGGGCGACGACGGCTCCACCCTCTACATCACCGCCGACATGTTCCTCTGCCGCGTGAAGACGAAGGCCAAGGGGAAAATCTGAAAGGCTGAAAAGCTGAAATAGGTAGGGCCGCGCGGCCGCGCGGCTGGGGAAGACGGCGCCACGACTCATGATCATTAGCTACATCGTCGGCTTCGGCTTCTGCGCGGTGGGCGCGCTGTTCTTTTTCGGGACGCTGGCGGCGTCCATCGCCAAGGCTCGCGCCCGGCGCCACTGGCCGCGCGTCAGCGGCGTCGTGTTGCGCAACGCCGAACGGCTCAGTCGCCAGGAGAAGACGCTGCTCGCTCCCGTGGTGGAATTCACCAATCGCGAAGGCCAGACCATCATCTTCACTTCCGCCGCGGCGACCAGTTGGCAACGCTACGCGCCCGGCCGCCGCGTGCCCGTGATCTACAATCCCGCGCTGCCGGACGACGCCGAGATCGCCACCTTCGCGAGCCGGTGGTTTGGCCCGCTCACATTGATGGTCATCGGTGTCTTCTTCCTCGGCCTGGGCCTCC
>JANNGC010000557.1:0-2025 GCA_031380445.1 Pedosphaera sp. | reverse complement strand
CAGCGCCGCATCCCAATCCTTCCACACCGGTTCGTAGCCGAGGCGCGCGATGACGGCGGCGATTTCTTCGGGCGAGCGGTCGTCGGAAATCTCGAACTGGCCGGTGGCGCGGCGGGTGGACCATTCGCTCGCGCCGGGCGTGAGTTCGACCATGCGACCGCGTTCGGTGAGGTGCAGCTTTTCTTTCCCCGCGCCGGTGTAGCCGCCGGGTTCGGTGTGGCTGCCGGCGCTCATCATGGTGACGCCGAGCGGGATCAATCCGTCGCGGAGTTTGGCCGGTTCGCGCGTGGAGAGGACGAGGCCGACATCGGGGAGAAAGAGCCGGAGCGCGCAGATGAGTTGCACGAGATGGCGGTCGCTCAGTTCGGTGAGCGGCTCGAAGTCGCCCGCGCACGGACGCAGGCGCGGGAGCGAGAGGGTGACTTGCGCCTTCCAGCAGTGCCGGAGCAAATGCGCGGCGTGGGCGGCCAAGGCGAGCGCTTCGCTGCGCCAGTCGGCGAGGCCGAAGAGCGCGCCGATGCCGAGGCGGCGGAAGCCGGCGGCGTAGGCGCGTTCGGCGGTTTCGAGCCGCCAGTCGAAGTCGCGCTTCGGGCCGGCGGTGTGCATCTCGGCGTAGAGATGACGGTCGTAAGTTTCCTGATAGACGACGAGGCCGTCCGAGCCAGCGGCGGTGAGCGGGAGGTAATCCGCCGTTTCCATCGGGCCGATTTCGAGGGACACGCCGGGGACTTCGGCGTGAACGGCGCGCACGCAGTCGGCGAGGTAGCCGTTGGAGACGAACTTCGGATGTTCGCCGGAGACGAGCAGGATGTTGCGAAAGCCCTGGGCCTTGAGCGAACGGACTTCCTGCATCACGTCGGCGATGGAGAGCGTGACGCGGAGAATCGGATTGTCGCGCGAGAAGCCGCAATACTTGCAGTTGTTGATGCACTCGTTCGAGAGGTAGAGCGGCGCGAAAAGGCGGATGGTTTTGCCGAAGCGTTGCCGCGTGATGGCCTGCGAACGGCGGCAGAGTTCTTCGAGACTCGCCTCGGCGGCGGGTGAAATCAGCGTGGCGAAGTCGGCGAGGGTGAGCGCGGGTTTGCTGAAAGCGCCCGACACTTCGGACGCCGACGCGCCGAGCGACCGCTCGACCAGGGCGGCGAGCGGCAGGCGGTTGAACTCAGCGACAAAACTCACGGGCGCGCACGGTAGCAAAGCAACGGGGGTTGTCGAGCGAGGGACTCGGAAGGTGCTGGGTCAGTTTCAGCAGGGAGCCGGGAAATTTTTATTTGGAACTCAGAAACTCAGGAACAGACTAGGAGGGAGCGTGGCTTTTCCTGAGTTCCTGAGTTCCAAATTCAAACTGACCCGCTGCCGAATTTTTGTCAGCCTACCGCCCGTTGGGGCCGCTTTGACTTGCTCCCATGCCCCGCCTAGCCTGCGGCGCATGGCAGGCAACGCGATGGAGAAATGGCGGAAGTTCAGCACGCGGGCGCGGGACTTCTTCCTGGAGCACGACATCGCGGCGAACGTGGATTACACGCATTCGCGGCTGCATCGCTTCGCGCACTTCTGGCTGCTCGTCGGCAAAAGTTTTAACCGCAACCGCTGCCCCGTGCGCGCGGCCGCGCTCGCCTACACCACGCTGCTCGCGCTGGTGCCGTTGCTCGCGGTGGGCGTGAGCATCACCACCAGCATGTTGCAAAACCAGAGCAAGGAGCAGACGGACGAACTCATCGGCAAGCTGGTGAACTACGTCGCGCCTGCGCTCGATCTCCAGGCGCGTCCGTTGTGGGCGGACGCGCTGCCGATGGACGAGGTGGAGGCGTTGTACTTCGGCATCACCACGAATGATTTTCCCACCAGCACCAAGTCAGCGAGCAACACCAACTCCGCTTCCGGCGGCACCAACGCGCCAGCCTTCACCGGGCAGCAGCGCGTCGTGAAACAAATCACCGGCTTCATCGGCAACATCCGCACGGGGCGGCTCACGACCGTGGGCGTGCTCGCGCTGCTCTTCATCGGCATCTCGCTCATGCGGAC
>JANNGC010000535.1:0-2981 GCA_031380445.1 Pedosphaera sp. | reverse complement strand
CACATGCATCAGCCGCCGCTCGAAGTAAAAGAAGCGCATCAGCCGCCGGGAGTTCTCCTTCACCGTGAACTTCCCGCCGAGCGGGCGGGTGTCGCGCGGGAAGCGGAATGGGTAGCGCGCCTTGCGCTCCAGCGCCGCCTGGTGCTGCCCGGCGACGCGGACGGTGGGGATGATGGCTTTGCCGCCGTTGGCGGCGGGATCGTGCGGGAGATTCATCGGGACGATGGGTTTGAGGAAAAGGATGCATCAAATCCCCCGCGTGCCCAAGTTTTACTTGGGAGCAAGGTGCCGAAGGGTGTGATTGAAAGTGGCTCACGCGGCCCCCCGCGTGAATCGACCTGCGCGCGAAGCGCCTCTCTCAATTGAACGCGCGCACCGGAGGAAGCATGGCGCTTCACGCGTTTGTTGGATTCATGCGGAGGGCCGCATGAGCCACTTGGCTGCCGCCGCACCTCGTCTCCACTTTCAATCACACCCGTGCCGAAACAAAACGCGCCCGGCGGACGAATCCGTCGGGCGCGCGATGATTGATGGCTGCCGGCTGCTTACGGAAGCGGTCCGACGGGATGGGTGACGGGAAGTGCCGTGGCGATGGCTTTTTCCGCCGCACCGCAATCGGGATGTCCCCATCCGCCCGCGCTCACAGGGTGGCCATTGGTATCCTGCGTGATGTCGTGGACGATGTTGTCATCACCGGTCGGGCTGGGGCCGGCGGGGACGTTGTCGAGGTTCAACGCGCGGCGGACTTTCCAGGCGACGATGTGGTCGGTGCAGGAGGTGTCCCCGCTGACGCCGATGGCTCCGACGAGGATGCCATCGGAGGTATAAAGCGCGAGGCCACCGCCGAAGACATTCACGCCGCCGATCTTCCTGCCGACCAATGGGTCGGCAGGCTTGCCATAAAGCTCCGACGGGCCTTTGTAGGCATTGCCGGTATCGACCGGGTTGCTCTCCTGCAAACCGAAGAGCGAGCCGCCGGGTTGGGTGGCGCTGTAGAGGTTGGCGGTGGACAGGGCGAAGCCGGGCAGGCTGAACGAATTTGCCGTGTTGGCCTTCTGCGCGGAGATGACGCGGCTGCCGGGCCATTGCTCGCCGCGGTTCGCGCCGGTAAAGGTGACCGAGCAGACTTCGCCGTCGCGGTTGACGACGGTGGCCCACATGTTGAGGCCGAAGCCCGCGCTGCCGCCCGCTGTCACGACGCCTTTGAGGGCGCCGGTCAATTGGGCATGGGTGGGCAGGCCCTTGCAGTTGAATTTTGGCTGGTCGTCGGCCATCGCGGAATTGGCGAAGAGCGCGGCGAGGGCTAATGATGCGGTGGTGAAGAGACGCTGACTGTTTTTCATGGGTATTCCTTTCATTTGTTTTTGTTTGTTTCGGCACCCCCTAGGTCCGGACCTGGGGGGGGATTTGGATTGCCGGATCGTGCGTATCCGAGCCGCGGAAGGCAAGGGCAAAATCGCAGTATCATACGATCTCGTGGAAGGTAAGACGGCGATGTGGCGCAAGGCCCGAGGAGCGGCGGTTTCCGAACCGCCGCCCCCCGCGGGCGCTTTAGTTCCCCTGCGCCGGGACCGGAGTCTCCCACTGGAAGAAGCTGCGGTCGTTGATCTGGAAACCGTCCGGGAAAGCGCCCCGTGCCGTGAAGTGGCCGCCGCCAATGGCTTTTCCCGTGACGCTGAGATGACCCTCAAACACGATTCGGATGATCTTGACGCCGTTGTCGATGACATGGCCGACCCAGAGGACGTGTCCATTGAGCCCGACCCTGCCGGTGCCGACGGCCACGATGCGCTGACCATTGTGTCCGCCGATTTTCTCGAGAGTGGCCGCGAACTGATTGCCGACCTTTCCGGTAATGGTCAGCAATCCCGCCTGCGGTTCGAGGCCCGGATTGTTCATGCTCCAGTGGTTGCCATAGTAGGCGGCCTTGAGGTCGTTGATGTCTGCTGCGAAGGCGGGCGAGGCGAGGAGTGCGCAGGTGGCCAAGCAGGTGATAAGGTAACTGGGTGTTTTCATAGGATGATTTGTCTAGCGGGTTAATTGTTGTCTGCGACCGCGATGCTGGGCAAAACGCGGAGATTGCGTCAAGACAATTCTGCCCCTGAACCAGTTTTTCTATGCGACTTCGTGAACGTCGTTCAGCACCCCGCTGGGAATGCAGACAACGAGCACCTTCAGATCGCCCCACGCACGGTGTTTGACGCCGCGCGGCACATACACGACGAGGCCCTCGCGCAGCTCGATTTCCTCGTCGTCGAGAGCCATGCGCCCGGTGCCGCCGAGGATGTAGTAAATCTCATCGGTGCGCTCGTGGTAGTGGAGCCTGGCATCGGTGATTTCGAGGTGATGAACTTCGGCGGCAGCGCCATCTTTCTCGTCGAGGAGTGGACGGATCTGGCCACAAGTCTCCGCCCAAGGCTCCACCTCGGTCCGATGGCGTCGGATGGGTTTGGCGTGCTCGTTCATGGGATGGGTTAGTCCTTGAAGTCTGTATTCGCCTCTTTCAGGTCGAGTTCCTTGATCCATGTATTGCGGTAGCGCACGTCGTGGCCTTCGTTCTGGAGCTTCAGCCCGCCGGGCGTGTCGGTGATGCCTTTGCCATCGTCATTGCCGCCATCGAGGCCGGAGTTCGGACCGCCCCAGACCTGATTGATTGCGACGTTGTTGTGAACCTTCTGGCCGTTGAAATACACGCTCACGAGTGGCTTCTCGGTCATCTTTCCATCCTTGAAGCGCGCGGCGCGGAAGGTGATGTCGTAGGCATTCCATTTGCCGGTGCCATTGTAGGCGTGGTACGGGGATTCGGTCTGGTTGATGACCGCACCCATGCCATGCGGTGTCTTGTCGCCATCGAGGACTTGAATCTCGAACCGGTTCTGCAAATAGACGCCGCTGTTGCCGCCGGGTTTCGCGACGAGGAACTCGATGTGCAGGCGAAAGTCGCGATAGGCTTTCTTGGTGACGATGTCCGCCGTGCCATA
>JANNGC010000518.1:0-2514 GCA_031380445.1 Pedosphaera sp. | reverse complement strand
CGCAACCGCTCCCGCCTGCCCTCGACCACACACCGGATTACGAAGACCCGTGGCTGCGCGCGGCGCTCACGAACTTCATCGCCGCGCTCGGTGTGCGTTACGACGGTGACCCGCGCATCGGCTTCATCACGGCCGGCCTGCTTGGCTCCTGGGGTGAGTGGCACTGCCATCCGCATTCGGAATGGTTCGCGTCCAAGACGGTGCAGGCGGAAGTCATGGACGCCTACGAAGCAGCCTTCCGCAAAACGCCGGTGCTGCTGCGCTATCCGGCTGGTGACAACGACCGCGCCCATGCGTCGAACGCCCGGCGCAACCTGGGCTACCACGACGACTCCTTCGCCTGGGGCACTCTGGAGACCGGGCGCAAGAATGATGACTGGTTCTATCTCGCGGCCCTGCGCAAAGCCGGACCCGCTGCGCTGGACCGCTGGAAGACCGCTCCGATTGGCGGCGAGATCCGACCCGAACTCTGGCCGTGTTTGTGGAAGGCGGAGGGTTGTACGAAAGGGCAGGATTTCGCGCGCTGCGTCCGCGAAACGCACGCCTCCTGGCTCATGGACTCGAGCACGTCTCGCACGCTCACGCCGGACGAACAGGAGCGCGCCCTCGCGGCAGCGCGGAGTCTCGGCTACGAGTTGCAGGCCGTGCAGGCGACGGCGGCGGTGAAGGGTCGCGCGCTCGAAGTCTCCGTCACCATCACGAATCGCGGCGTCGCGCCGTTCTACGCCGCTTGGCCGGTGCGGCTCTTGGCCGTCGATTCTGCCGGTGGCGAGTTGGTCGCCGAACTTCCCTTCGCCTTGAACGCGTTGCTGCCCGCCGCCGCCGCCACCCGGTCGGTTACGCTCGACCTTGCAAAATTTTCTTCCGGCGAAGTCACGCTGCTCCTCGGCATCCCGAACCCGCTCCGAGGCGGACGCCCGCTCCGCTTCGCCAACGCGGACCAGGACCGTGACCGCCTCGGCTGGCTCACACTCGGAAAAATCGCCATCCCATAAAGCTGCCTTCCTAAAAATAGAACCACCCATGAAGCGAATCTCATTGCTCACTCTGATCGCCCTGCTGCTCCCGCTGACCGCGCCGTGCGCCGACGAACCGCAGAAGAGCGAGCCCACAGGAACTGTTTCACCGGAGGCGCGGACGCTCATCGAAAAAGCAGTCCAAGCCGCCGGCGGCAAGACCAACCTGCTGGGCTACTTCACCTTCAAGGACAACGTGCGATTGGGCGCGACGGACAAGGGGTTCGGCGCGAAACGGGAGAGCGTGATGGACGCGCCGCACCACTGGTGGCTCAAGGCGGCCGGTGGCTATTCGGAACGTGACGATGAACCCGCGACGTTCCTCGTCTGGGCATGGACACTCGGCGCGCTCACCAGTCCCGCCTCGACCATTGAGATCGTGCCAGACGTGAAGGATGGCGAGATGGAACTTTGGGGCCTGCGCGTCAGCGGCAGCGTGAAGCCGGCGATGGAACTTTACTTCAGCAAGACCAACGACCTGCTCGCCCGCATCGATTGGCGCAGCGACATCCACCGCTTCTCAGCGTGGACCGCGTCGCCGACCGGCGCGAAGTATCCGGCCCGCGTGGTCGGCTACAAGAAGTCCACCGGCAAGTCCTGGTATTACGACGACGTGACCGAAGTCACGCCGCTCAAGGAACTGCCGGAGAAATTGCAACCAGCGCAACCCTTGCTTCGCTGACGACTGGCCGCAGTTTCGCGGGCCGCAGCGCGACGGCGTCTCGTGTGAAACGACTCCGCTGGACGTGGAAACTTTCGCCAACTGGTTCCACGGACACTTGCTGGAGCCAGTCGCCAAGCATGAACACTTCTCGGCGGGAGCGCACAGATCGCACCGCCGCTGGCCGTGTTCACCCACCCACAGCCAGAGCGAATGGAAGGCACGGATCAAACTCAAGCACACCAGGGCAAATCACCTTGCTTGGATTTCAAGCGGTGAACCGTCACTCTTCCCGCATCCATGAAACATCTGTCATTGCTCCTGGCGTTCCTCTCTGCACTGGGCAGTCAATCCTTCGCCGCCGACCAACCGCCACGGAAGACCACCGTGAGCATCGTCGGCGAGGATTTTCACATCAACGGCCGGCCGACCTACGCCGGGCGTTCGTGGAACGGACATCGCATCGAGGGACTGCTGCTCAACTCGCGCATGGTGCAGGCGACCTACGATGACTTGAATCCCGAGACGGCCAAGCGCTGGGCCTACGCCGACACCGGGAAGTGGGACGCGGAACGCAACGTGCGCGAGTTCATCGCGGCGCTGCCGGAGTGGAAACGCCACGGCTTGCTCGCGGTCACGGTAAATTTCCAGGGCGGATCGCCCGAGGGTTATTCCGGCAAGCAGGCTTGGGAGAGCGGAGCCTTCACGGCCGACGGCGGCTTGCGTCCCGAGTTCGCCGACCGGATGCGGCGCGTGCTCGAGGCGGCGGATGCGCAGGGCATGGTGGTCATCCTTGGCTATTTCTACTTCGGCCAGGACCAGCGTCTGCGCGACGAG